>PLTK01000213.1 GCA_003164415.1 Methanobacterium sp.
CAGGAGGCATAAGTTTTGGTAAACGAATATTGGTGTTACTTGTCATGAGTCCTCTGTGTATTTTTGATATTTATTTGCTTGACAAAGAGGATGGGATCGGTTATATATAATTCAAAGGAGATTTAGATGTGATTTATGTTATTAAAATTCTTATATCATTGGTAATATGTTTTGGAGTTTATAGACTTGGCTCTTCTTATTCAGGCACATTTCTTTCTGGATGGCTAAGCTGTTGTGTGGCTTGGTTTATTTTTAATATAATGGATGGTATTACATTGGCTGTAAAAAGAATTAATTTAAAGCCCTAACTCACGTTCTGTCATGATTTTCTTTTAGGATGGCTTCCTAATTTTGCTAGACGCATTTTTNNTAATCTAGTTTCTTCTGAGATAGGTGGCCTGTTTTTTAAAGCAGTAGATATATATTCACATTTTTTACCTTTATTCCAGGGTGTTCTTCCTGTCATCAAGCTAGTCATTTTTTCACTTCTCTTTTTCTTTAGAATATTCGCTTTATCTTTTCCATATAAATTTTCATAACTTTTGCCTATAAAATAAAGTTTTATTTTTTCTCTTGTCTCCTTCTTCATAGGAGGCATTTTTTTGCCTTTGTTCCATGGATTTTTATAATTTTTTTGCCCTAATACTCTAGCAGCCTGATAATCTTGCCACTTATTATACAATCTAAATCTAATATGATGAATTATTTTATGTTCTTTTCTTGTAAGATATATAATATTAGTATCTATATACTTACCACCCTCGAAACCAGGAATAATTCTGTGGCAATCTAAGGAATCTTCAGAAAATTTCTTATTTTTAGCATTACTTAATATACTATCATAAATTTTTATTAGATTCATCAAACAAATCCTTTTCTGTAAATATAAGAAATTTCATATTTCTTTCTTTACAGTATTTATTACACGCTTCCCATTTCGCTTGATTAATTGCATAAGTAATTACTTCATTAATGTATTTTTTTGTTTTTTTGGTTTTTGTTTCTGGTGGTTTAGTCTGTGATAATGGCTTTATTTCTATTAACAACTCTTCAATAGTATTATATTGATCTTTTTTCTTAATATAAAAATCAACAAAATAACGATGCGGCCTATTATCAACAGGAGATATATAGGGTATAACTATTTCTTCTGACGACCATTTTATAATACCAGGATGTTGATCAAATACCATCATAGCCTTAAGCTCCCATGATGATCTGTAGATTATATTGTGCGTATCGCCCTTATATTTTTGTGGGTTGCGTGGATTGAATCTGCCTTGATAAAACTTTGCCATTGTTTCCAATAAATATAGTAAAAGATATTATATTTATAAGGAAAACCTAATTGACTGCATTAACAACTTTACTTGAGCTTGCCGGCCTTGGCATAGTAGCAGTAGGAGTTACTTCTCTTGGAACAGAAATTGCTTCCTCAACTTATAATTCCAATAGTGCCTATGTTACTAATCAAACATATATATTTCCTACTGATCTAATTAATGCGCCTGCTGGCCGTCACTTCTATATGACTTTTTGGTTTTATCAATATCAAAGACCCTCAATTTTTGTTGCTCCAAACGCATATCCTATTGGAAACATTGTGCTTCCTCTTCCTGCACAGTTAATGGATAAGCAAAGCGTTAACTATACAACAACACCCATGAATCCTGCTCTGGGAGCAGCTATTGATGCGGCCACACAAAATTATCATCAAAGTGGGGGGCTGATAAATTCTGCTATAGCTGGTGCAGGAAGCGCACTCGCTGGTGGAGCGGCAGGTTTAGCAGGAATTGAGTTAGGTAAAATATCAACAACAACTAATCAACTTCTTCAGATAGGTGGACTAGCTATTAATCCTTATCTAACTGTTCTCTTTAATGCTCCAGTTTTTAAACGCATGACCTTCAATTGGAAGTTTACTCCTACTAGTCTGCAAGAATCTAATAATCTAAAGTATATTCTTAATAAATTTAGATATCATCAGCTACCAGACACAAATCAGACAATTGGCGGAACACTTCTACAATATCCTGATATGTGTGTTCCAGTTATTTCTCCTGCTGGATATGTATATTCATTTAAGCATTGCGTTATTGAAAATGCAGAGGTTAATTATTCGCCTGCTGCTACTCCAGGCTTTTCAGATTCTAATGCACCTTCAACAATTGAGNNAATACTGGTGATCCTAATTATCAGGTTTCTGGTACACCAAACACCATTAATTTAACTAATGGGAGTTATGCCGTTTTATGAACATCAACAGCAGGATAAGATAATCCATGGATACGTACTTCAATAAATTTCCCTTAATTAATTATAACGGCGTTCCTTGTGTAGATATCACGAGAAGAGCAGTTATATCTAATACTACCCTGCTTAATCCTTATATTTTTACACCTATTACTATTAACAACAGCATTCGCTCAGATCAACTATCAAGACAATATTATGGTGACCCTTACCAGGAGTGGATTATTTTCATGACCAACCAGATTACTGATCCCTATGATTCATGGTACATGGATAGCACACAATTTAACGATTTTATACTTCAAAAATATGGTAGCCTGACACTTCCACAACAAACAATTATGTATTACACCAATAACTGGTATGATAATGTTGAGACCATTACTGTCTCTAATTTTGATGCCTTGTCAACCAATCTTCAAAAATATTATGAGCCAACCTTTGATGGCTTCGGCCAGATTAACGGATATAATAGAATCCAGGTCGATTGGGCCACCACAACTAATCACCTTGTTTCTTTTAATTTTGCCAATACTATTCCTACATTTATTGATAACGAGATTGTTGCGATTAATTATACTGCCAATAATGTTGGTTCTGGTCAGGTTGCTTCATTTGGCAACAATTATCTCAATATTCAACATGTTGCGGGTTACTATCTACCAAATGGGAGTATTAATGCTGTTAGTTTTAGTATAGTAGGGGCATTATCAAATTCTGTTATTAGTATACCTACTTCAAATTCTGTAACTATAACCAGCTTTGATGCTTTACCAGATAATGAGGATATCTTCTATGATGCTGTGACACAATGGGATTATGAAAATAATAAAAACGAAAGTAATAAGGTTTTACAAATGCTTCTGCCACAATTTGTGCCCCAAGTATCGGCTGATCTTCAGAACGTATTGAATTCGTAATGACAGTTGCTTCATATTCGCCTGGCGACGTAATTATCCAAGAATTTACTCTATCCTCTCCACGAGGAAGTTTAGATTTGAGTCTTATGTATGCTACTATAAAGATATTCGAATCAATCTTTGTTCCTAATGCAGTACTTCAAGCCGATATATTTGATGTTA
>PLTK01000219.1 GCA_003164415.1 Methanobacterium sp.
GCACCGCCTGAGTTGGATGTAGCAGTATTATTTGTGAAGTTACAATCTGTTACATATATATTTTCATCACCAGAGATAGCACCACCACAATTAGCCGCAGTATTATTTGTGAAGGTACAACCAGTTGTATAAATATTTCCACCACAGATAGCACCGCCTGCGTTGGATGCGGTATTATTTGTGAAGGTACAACCAGTTGTATAAATATTTCCACCACAGATAGCACCGCCTGCGTTGGATGCGGTATTATTTGTGAAAGTACAGTTTATAATATTAAAATTGCCCATGCTGCATATAGCACCACCATTACCACTTTGCCCATCTTCCATTGTTAAGTTGGATATTGTTACATTTATTTTATCATTGATGATAAATATTGACTGTCCGGATTTTAGACCGTTTATAATGGTATTTTGTTGTGTTTCACCGATAATTGTCATATTGTTATTAAGTTGGATGTTGCTTTCATTATATATTCCATTGGCAATGTATACTGTTCCATCAGATGATACTGTTCCTGTGGCGTTTTTAATTGTTGCTTTAGGCCCACTTGTACCATTCCATACTGCTAGTTGACCGTCCCAATTGTCCTGTCCTGATGAACCATTAACATAAATAGTAGATGTATTCGCTGCTGCTACATTACCCATACCATAGGAAAAAATAACAAATAAACCAATTAAAACCATTGAAAACATCAATAAACTATTTTTACTAGATTTCAATCTATTTTCAATTAAAATAGTATTACTTTCTATAATATCTCCACCCCCCCAAGTATTTTTTTTAAGTTGTATATTCCAAATTTTGATTTATTTTATATTAACACTAAAAATGTGTTATTAATATTTATTATTATTAAATTTTACTAATTCATTTTAGATGATGAACCTACAGAAAACTTAGATTCAAAAGTATCGAATAAAATCAGGGAAATATTGCACTAGATGGGTGATTATGGGGTCATTGAGGTTATAATTTACACATGTGAATAAACCACTAAAAATTAGGAAAAGAGAGTCCGAGGTGAGACTAAACAGTTTTTTTTTAAACTGAATCGGTTGATGAATTGTTTATTTCGTGTGATATAATTCTAAAATAGATTTTAATTCTATTTAAAATGAGAAAAGGGAAATTTAAGTGTTTGATTTATTTTTATATATGTAGAATGCTTAATTTTTTAAAACCAACCTTCAATTAAATATTTAATAAAAAGTCAATTATATATGACAAATTGTATATAGAACACAACTCAATATAATATTTGAGCAGGGAATCTTTACTTTAGTTTTTAATTTATTATACATATTGTTTTTCGCTTAATTATAATATGAAGGGATATTCCTGCTCGCCTCCCATTTATTAAACAAATTATCGATGGACAAATATGATTTGTTATATTTATTCATGTTTAATTGAATATAATCTAATTTTTTTAATCTAAGTTAATAATGGACGTGAAAAATTGAAAAAGAATATAGATGAACCAATTAAAATCCTGATAATTGAAAACAATCCTGGAGATTTGCACAGGTTGATTGAGGAATTTAAGAAAACAACATATCTTGAAGATATCCGATTTACTGGAAGTGCCAGAGAAGCCTGGAAAATGATATCCCAGTTAGGTGTGTTTAATGATATGCCAAGACCGAATATGATCATATTTGATTTTAATACATTACGAAATAAAGGCGGATCAGAAGTTCTAGAAAAAATCATCAAAGAAGAGAGCATAAAATGCATACCTGTGGTTATTTTAACCGATTTAGAAGATGAAAATGAACTTGACAACTATCAAGACTGCCCTAATTTATTTATAAATAAACCAAACAGTGATGGGGAATACGAAAATGTGGTTAAATGTATAGGAGAATTCTGGCACAACTATGCATTCAAATACTAAAATTAACATATTTTAATTTCATTTTATCAAAAGTTGATAAAATCTATACATTAATACTAAAAAAAGTACAAGTATCGTGTATTGTATTGAAAATAAATGAATATTATTAAATTATTCAAAAACTAATTATAAAGTATGAAACTTGAAAAAATTGAAGGTAAAATAATTCAAGAATGTGACTATGAAACTAGTAATGCTAAAATTACATTCCAAGACGGTACCATATTGGAATTTGAAATGAATTGTGAAGGAAATCCTTCAATACTTGATGTTTATCTCACAAAACCTGGAAAAGAACGTAAATTGTATTAATAAATGTATTCATTATTTGAATCCAGTTAATATAGAAAATCTTTGTTACTAATAGGGGTGTGTTTGAATGCCTGTAGTAAAAATAGAAATTGGAATGAACAGAACCAATGAAGAAAAAAAGGAACTAATTCACAAAGTAACTGAAGTAGTAACTGGCGTGTTGAAAGAACCTAAATCTAACTGTTTGGTTATTCTAACAGAAATTCCAGAAGAGAACTGGGGTGTCGGTGGATTAACTCTAAAAGAACAGAAAGATAAATATGAAGGACAATAATAACGGATTTTATTTAATAACGTAAAAAAAATAATTCTTTACTCTTTATAACCTAGATAAGTATTTTATATTTAAAATGTATTTAAGTAGGTTAAAGTGATTCCTACTATTATTCCTAGAGTATATATGGATTATGATACTTTATTAGGGTAGAATATTACAAGTTTAACTTCAGATAAAGAGGTTTATCTTAGATTCGCGGGCTTCATGGATGTAAGTTCCTATTGCACCATATTCATCTATCAATTCCTGGTTTAATTCTTCCTTTTTTATACCCATAATTTCCATGGTCATCTCACATGCTATAATTTTACCACCTAATTCTTTATAATCCGTTATGAGTTTTTCTAAAGTATCCACGTTAGCTTTTTTCAATTGACTATCGAACATGCTTTTGCTCATCTTGGATATTGGACCTTTATCCAACTCGTCCTTTTTAAGACGTTCTAATCCCCAAAAAGTGAAAAACATAGTTGATTCCATTCCCATGGCAAGGGCTCCGTCGCCTATGATGAGGGCACTGTAAAGTTTATCTGTATCTCCGCTGTGTACAATTATAGTAGTTTTATCAACCATTTTTTCACCTATCTTTGGATTTGGATTTTCCATTTTCCATCTTTTTCTTGGGTATCTATTACCTCTAGACCCATGCCTTCTGCAACCATTGGAATTTCTTTTTTAGAAACAGAATGTTTACCTGTAACTTCCACAATATCTCCAGGTGATGCTTTGTTCAATGTTTTCCGTACTTCAACTAACGGTCCTGGACATGTTTTATCCGTTACATCGACTTTAATTACTTTATTAACCATTTGAATCACCTAACTCCTTTTAATGATTAAAAAAAAAATTCAGAAATTTAATTGTAAAGAATGATTGAAATATTTTATAAAAAAAGTTAAATAATAAATTAAATTTCTTTAAGTTTTTGATGGAAAAAATTCGCAAAATTTTGTTTAGTTTCTTCTATTAGCCCGTTTACTACTTCTTTATTCAAATATGTGGGATAGTCGAATTCAATTGTTACAGCGAAATAAGTTTTATCATCCCGTTCTACTGCTTTATTAAAGTAAGCTTTTGCATCTTCATGTTCTACATTCCAAATTTTTAAATCTTCCTCAAGTTTTGAAAGATTTTCACCAAATTTGCTCTCTATTGAAAAATATAGAAACCATCTTGCTTCAAAAGGTACATTCTTAACAAATTCCTTATGCTCAAACTTTAATTCACTGTCAATCATTTTACCACTTTCTTCCTTTTTTAAAAATAATATATAAATAAATTATATACTATTACTATTAGTTTCAGAGATGTTAAACCTACTTATAAATCAGAAAATTCCAAAACTCCCTAATTCACTATTAATAAGCTTATACAGTACGCAACATATGGCTAATGATATAGTTTAACATTTTCTCCCTGAGATTATTTAATTTCTATAAGGGCAATAAAATATATATCAAAAAATATATCCTTTGTACTTACTTTCCTGAGTTAATATAGAACATCAAAGCGAATTATTCCTGTCTTGAAATGTTTAATTGCTCAATCGAATGGATGTGTGTATTTAATGGGAATTCAATGCTAAGTGTAACTAATCAAATATTTATACGCTCATATTAAATTATGAATAAAAAAAGAGTATGAAAAATTTAATCTCCAAATT
>PLTK01000024.1 GCA_003164415.1 Methanobacterium sp.
GATATTTCAAGTTTATCTACGAAAATTCAGGTATGGAATGGACTGAAAAAGATAATGATGCAATTGAAAAGGTGATGGGTGCAATAAAAAATTTAGCATATTGGGAATCTGTAAAAGCAACACGTATCATGACAAAACGAGATAAAACAGACAAATAGTAATTTACGAAATATTAATAATACCATATTTTGGACTAGCTATTACTCGCTTAGCACCTAACCCCCTAAAGAATAACATTAATGTCCAATGAGAAAGGAAAATGAAAGGTTGGAAGATAATACAAATATGGCAAGGAGATGGTAAAAATTATCGGTGAAAAAATTGATAAATTTGCGAGTGAAAATCTGGTTTTTATCCATGAAGATTACAGTCATGAATATAAGATAACTCCAATGGCCCGATTAAAAGATTTTAATAATGTAGCAACTGGATTGATGGATAAAGGGATTTCTTTTTATTATGAGGATCATACAACATTTATAAAAAAAATCTTTTAAAAAAATATATATCAATTTTATTAGAGGGCAGATTTTTATGCTAAGAAAAATGCTAATAAACAAGATATATTCCAATTTGATAGAATAATCCATTAAAAGACGTATTGAATAGGCATCTTAAATTTTCTTAGTCTTAATCTGTCGTGGCATCAATATGACCATCGTCCGGAAGAAGGATTCATGATTTTTGGTTAAGCTTCCCGATAGATTTCTTAATCGTATTAAATTCATTATATAGGGATTTAAAGCTCGTTGAATAGGTTCCCAACAGCCTGTAGGCTGGATATTTTTTTTGTGATTTTGTTCATTGAAAAATGAATGCTCAAATTTGTAAATTAAGATAATAATTTATAACAAAAAAAAATTTGTATTCAATCAGTTTTAATTTCTATAAATTGGGACTTCTTCCAAAATTTAAAAAGAATAAATAGTTTTTATCGTTTAGTGTTCCTTAATATCCGTTTTACTGTAACTGCTAAATATCCGCCAATCATCACTAATAATATAGCAAGTATCATGCTTGGAATTCCAAATATTACTACGGACACGAAAAAATCATCCCAGGAGAATGCATTAGACTCTAATAATCCCAATAGGATTGCTAGAATAGCTAGTAATAATCCAGAAATACAACCAATTTTAATGGTTGTCCAAGATAATATTTCATGATAATCCGCAATATGCAGGTAATAATACATATATCCAATAAATATAGATATTATTACACATTCAATTGGAAACCCTACGTCTGATACCATATTATATTATCTCCATTTTTAGATATCTGTTTCTACTATCAGTTTTCACTAGTATTGCCAAATTCGTATGTTTCAGTATGTATTTCTGATTTATTGATACCTTCATTTAGATATTTAAATCCTGATACTTTAGGATCAATATATGCCCATAGTAATCCCAATTTAGCACCTTTTATATAGGGAGTTTTATAGGAACGACATGTTGCAGCAGACATATACCATAGAAGTGCTCCAGAATCATCATACCAACCAGGCCATTTACCACTTGTCTTGGTAAAGAATACTGGACCTTGAACAGTCCAAGCATAATTTCTTCCTACAACCTTTCTTATTACACATGGTTGAAACCATGAACTTTGAGTGTTTATATTATGAGTATCTATTTTTAATGCCAGATCTCCAGCATATATTGGGGATATAATTGTGCTAAGAACGAATGTTAAACCCAACATTGCCAATAACATCAATCTTATATATTTCATATAATTATCCTCCATTAAAACTTTTCCATGTTAAGTGTAATACTCTTTATGTAAATATTAATATTAAAGGATATCTGTCTTTAAAAAATCCCTTGATATCCCGTATTATGTCCCAGTATTGCCCCTTAATAAAACGAATTATATTGCTTCTTTTCTTATATAAAGATTATATATATATATTATTCATAATACAAGGGACAATTGCCCCCAGAATACGCGCCCCCTATTTTCAATAAAATAAAGAATTATTAAGGATCTTTAGGGTGGCGCGTATTCTGAGAAAAAAATCCCATATATATGGATAATGCTCACGAAAGCTCTAATATTAAAAATAACTTCTAAAAATCTTTATTGTAAGGGATTTTATCAAGTCAAACACGGGATTTAAAGGGACATTTTAAGAATCAAAATCCCTAGTGATACTTTTATTTTTGTAATATAATTTTCCAGGAAATCCTTTCATGGTAATCTGAATAATTTTCAATTAATAAATCATAATCCCTCACGGCATTTTAAATTGTACTTAGTAACTCTGAGCCCTCGATTGGATGTATAGAGATAAGGTCTTTGATCTGTAAACATACTAAAAAGAAGAGATTTGGGACAAGTATATGCGTGTCCATTATTAATTGATACTTTAACTGAGAAAAATAATCGTACACTTATATGCGTGTACATAATTTATTAGAATTATTATAAAAAAAATAGAAATTTATAGTTAAATTTTAACTATTTCCTTCTTAATTATCTCATCAAGCTCATCCATACGTATATTCAATTTTCCAGACCAATAATCAACTGATTTAAAGTTTATTTCACAATATTTTTCATAATTCCTTTTAAAACCCTCCATGGCCTTTTCCCAAAGACGGTGATCAAACTCTTTTTCCATCTCGAGTATATCATTGAAATTAGAAAAAGCAATTAACGGAAATTATATTATTTATCGAAAAGTATTAACCATACTCCCATTTGCAGTTGGAATTGGTTTCACCATAATCTTATTACTTATTCATAATGCGAGTCCATCTCCATATGCCACTTTTATTCCAGCTTTTAATGGATTTTTATTCTGGTTTATTGTCTTAGCGGCAATTATCCCTACTGCTGTTGCGTCCTATAGTATAGTGGGTGAAAAAATTGAGAAAACATTGGAACCACTCCTTGCAACACCATTAACTGATGGTGAAATCATTCTAGGTAAAATATTATCTGCTTTCATACCATGTATTCTAGCAACATATCTAGGTGCCGTCATATTTATGATTGGTATTGATATTATTACTTTCCAACAATTGGGTTATATTCTGTATCCTAATTGGACTGCAGCTGTCTTTTTACTCGTTGCAACACCTCTTGCAGGTATTTTTGGCACCGAATTCAATACTCTTATCTCAATAAGAGTTAGCGATCCTAGAACAGCACAAAGTTATGGTGGTGCAGTATATTTCCCATTACTTATTGTATTCATTTTAGGAGAAGCCGGATTTATTCCGCTGGATATTAACACTATATTAATATTTTCAGCCATTCTCGTAATTTTAGATATAATCATATTTTATATAAACAGGTCCCTCTTCCAGAGAGAGGAAATGATCACAAGGTTTAGTTAATGTAAATAGAACGTTTAAAGTGATAATTCAAAATAAATTATTTGCATAAATTTTTTTATTTTACACATCATTTTTTGAAAAGTTTGTTTTCATCCGTCTTATTTTCCTTAGCTGTCATATTTTTAGGTGTTAGTCTATAAATCGAAACTGCATTTCCATCAAATGAAGATTTATATTTTTCAATCAGTGTAGCTGTTAATGGATGTTTATAATATCCTGGTGTGTATTTTTCCATAAGATTCTGGAGAATCGAAGCTGCCTCATCAAAATCGACAACCTTTTCCACCTTTCCAAAGAGCATAACACTCATATATGCTGTGTCTGCATGGCATGGCATGGGATCTGTTACAGTACCATACTCTTCATATACTGTAAAACATACAGAAGGCTCTGATGAAAGGATAGTTTCCTTTTTACCCGATCCCATACCGTGAAAGAATAATGAACCATCATTCCAAACGAAGTTTACTGGAACAGCATATGGAAACTCATCACCATTCATTCCAATTACTCCGATCCTTGATTCTAATAAAAACTTTTCAATTTTCTGTTTATCACTACAATCTCTTTGTACATATCGAATCTGACTCATAGAATTTAACCACCTTCTTATTCCATTCTTTTTAGTTGTGTGAGGAACATATCCATCAATTCATTATCTTGTTTAATATGTTCTGGATGTAAAAGTAGTTCTTTCTGTGTTTGAACAAAAGTTCCAGGAACCATTTCATCTTTACAGTGAACTAGAAGGTTGTTGATGATCTCCTCTGTGTTTTCCAGATGAAATTGAAACCCAAAAACCTTTTTTTTATATATAAATGCCTGATGACTGCAAGCATTATTTTCTGCTATACAAATTGCATCTTCAGGTAGTTTACTGAATGTATCTCCATGCCAGTGAAAGACAGTTGGTTGTTTGGGGAAAAATGAAAATAACGTAGAAGATCTTGCCTCTTGGCTTAGTTTAATAGGATACCATCCAATTTCCAGGTAAGGATTTTCAGTTACCTTACCCCCTATCACATCTGCAATCAACTGAGCTCCAAGACATATGCCTATAACCACTTTTCCAGAATTTACAGCTTCGGTGATGAATAATTTTTCATCTGCAAGCCAAGGATAATTTTTTTCATCATAGATATTCATTGGCCCGCCCATAACAACCAGCCAATCATAATCATTATGTTTTGGAACTGTTTCATCATCATAGAAATGTGTACTTGTTACGTTGCAATTATTTTCTTGAGCCCATGTGAGTATACTTCCAGGGTTTTCAAACGGTACATGCTGTAAATAATGAAGTCTCATCTTTACCTCCAAAAAAAATAATGTATTTTCCACTCGTATATTGATAAATCTAATTTTTAACCCATTAAACAATTGGATATTAAACTAAATCATATCCCAATAATTTAAACTTGCTTGATGCACCATAATTATGATGCACCTGCAAATTCAAAGTACACTGTTTATCTGGATTTGGATAGATACGGCCTTAAATTATCCGCAGATAAACAGGTTAATGCCTTTAAATATTACCATACATTGAGTATCCATTCTTTGTTCTTTTTATATTCCATATCTGTAAACAGTACATTTGCCATCTCCTCAACAAGCCAAATAGCTCCGGCATATCCAACGATAGGATGCCTGTAATATCCTGCTCTATCGTATACAGGGAAACCTACCCTGAGCATTGGGATATCATTATCAATTGAAGTAAAACGACCTTTTGAATGTCCAATAATCAGATCGAGTTCAAGGTCCTCATTTTTAATTCTATTTTCTAATTCCCAGAGATCTGCATTTTGAACAATTTCCATATCAAATTCAACCTTTTCCTGAAGCTCTATTATACGAGGATCCTTTGAATATTTTTTGTTGTCATCTCCAAGCAGTAGTAACACCGGTTTCATTTCCAGATCTAAACAGAACTCAGCCATTCCTATTACAAGATCAGGATTTCCATATATGGCTACTTTCTTATCTGCAAAAAACATGTGGATAAGATCTGTCATTGTATCAATTGCTATTCCACGTTCACGTACAAGGGATTGTGGAATTGGTTTACCAGTCATTTTTTTAATATTAGCTAGAAATGTATCGGTATTCCGAATTCCTATCGGTGTTGGTCCAATTATCGCCGGAACTTCAAACTCTTTTTCAAGGTAATTAGCTGCCTGACCACCTTCATATCTGTTGAGTGCAATTGTTCCTATGGCATTGGCAGTACTCGTCATATCTGCGATTGTTGTACTTCCATGGGAAACTGCTTCTCCATCGGGCATAAGTGGAGAATCAAAGCTTTCAATTTCAAAGAGGACAGTTGCATCCACATCCATCTCGGATAAAAGATGTTTAAGAGCTGTTACATCTCCAGGATTCACCCAACCTGTTATTAGATTAATTTTCCCGTTTGGTTCTTCCTTTTTAGCAAATGATTTTACAAAATCTTTAACTGCAACATCATACCCTTCTATCATACTTCCTTTGAAACTTGGTGTGTGTATTGGAATCAGATGTACTTCACGATCTGCGTATTTTTCTTTCAACAGACCATTATTGAGTTTCCTTACAACCCCGTCAATATCGTCACCAATTATTTCGGTTGAACAGGTTGAGATGATCGGGACAACTTTAACTTCAGGATACCTCATTAAAAGCACATCTACCGCTTTCTCAACACGATGTACTCCACCAAGTACCGCTGCATCCTCATGTAAAGATGAAGATGCTAGAAGGAAATTATCCTTAAAATGCTGAGCAAACAACAGACGTACAAACATTACACAACCCTGTCCACCATGAACAATACCAATACAATCTTCAATACCTATACTGGCGTATTGGGCACCTGCAGGCTGACAGGTAAATATAGGGTTTATAACTCCGGCTCGCTCTTTTTTGTTTAATTCACAAGACATAATTTCACCTCTCTAATAGGTTGGGTTGGTAAGCTCCTTATTGAGCGATCCGGATATTGTTAAATAATCTATCCTTTCTTTAAGACCATGCATAATCAATTTAATTTCATTATTATCCATTGTAGAAAGCCATGGATAGGTGCTTTTGAAATCTCTTGCTAACATTACAGCTTCAACCCAGTAGCATCTGTCAGCAGGAGTTTCATTTTCAGCTGGTTCATCACATAGTATCTGCATAGTTTTCGTAAGAATCCCCTCATTTTGTTCCTTACGATCCCATGCGCGGGAGTTAAACTGCCACAGACACCATTTCATAATGTAGTCAACCAGTTGGTCTACCTGATCTTTCATAATGTCTTCCATCTATTCTCCTCCTTAATCAATACTTAAAACTTCCTTTTCCATTTTAGGGTATTTTTTCCCGCGCAATTTAGTAACACAATCATAATCCCCTGTGTATTCCCGTTCATCACTTGCTTCGGCTGCTTCCTTATCAATTTTTAAATCGGAAATCATTTGTCTTGTCATGAATCTGTTATCTGTGTCTATTTCATCTTTACTGATGTCTAATCCAGACAATTGATGTATTGGCGAGTAAACAGCGTTGTAAATATCACGTGCAAAGCGGACCCATCCTTCAAATCCTTTGTATGGTCCATTGTGATAGGCGTGTGCGTTAAGATATTGGACCCTCATCTTTTTGGCAACTTCACCAGGTCTGACACCTGTTAATATGATGTCAGGTTTTAGTTCTTTCATCGCCTCTATACCTTCCAGCTCGTTTGGATCATCAATAGCCAATGCACCTTCTGCACAACGTGCTATTCCCTTTTCCATGTCACCCTGATGGCCGAACTTTGTATACAATGAAACAACATCAACATTCATTTCATCGTGTATAACATGGGCCCAATGCCATAGTTTGGATCCTCCTGGCCATAAACAGACTTTGACTCCCTTCAAACGTCTTGCATACCAATCAAATTCAGGTTTCCATCTGGCAATCTCTTCGTCAATAATTGTTTGGGCTTCTTTTTCAAGACCGAAAAACATTCCAACTTTAAGAAGCGATTCTGAAAGAGGTTTGAAGCCAAATCCATCAATATCCATACGGGGTGTCCCGTACCTTACTCTAAGCTCGTTACAGATATATTCAGCCGAACGTGCACATTCAAGAACGTTGAGATCTGCCCTGTGCATACCTCTGAGATCATCGTATGAACCGTTCCCTGTAAATGTTGAAAGCACTTGGATACCCATCCTTTTGAAGTAATCTACCATCACTTCCTGGTCACCCTGGATGTTATACTCTCCAACGTAATTAATGACATGATCACTTGTGATCTTTGGTTCGAATGTGCCGACTTTTTGATTGACCCATGCAATATTGATTAAATGGTGCCCTCCAGACTGGCTTGGACCTGCAAATCCTGGAGAGTTACATACAAAGATATCAACATCTGGCATCTCACCCATCACTTCCTTGGCAATTGCATCGATATCATCACC
>PLTK01000027.1 GCA_003164415.1 Methanobacterium sp.
ATCTAAGATCAACTAATGCGTCGATGCTGTCGAGTCCTGCATTTTCTGCTAGTGTTTTAGGCACTACTTCTAATGCTGCTGCAAATGCACCTATTGCAAGTTGTTCCCTTCCACTGATGGTGTCTGCGTATTCTTTAAGTCCTTTGGCTATAGCTATTTCTGGTGCTCCACCGCCAGCTACAACCTGACCGTCTTCAACTGTTGCTGCAACTACTCCAATTGCATCGTCAACTGCTCTTTCAACTTCCTCAGCAACATGTTTTGTACTTCCTCTGAGTATGATTGAAACAGCTTTAGGGTCTATGCAGTCTTCTATGAATAAGAGGACTTCGTCAAAGATCTTTTTCTCGTATACCTGTCCAGCAATTCCAAGGTCTTCGGTACTTAGATCGTCTAGGTTGGTTGCAACCCTGGCACCTGTTGCTTTTTCTAACCTTTCGATGTCAGATTTCCTGACTCTTTTAACTGCAAGTATTCCTGCCCTTGTAAGGTAATGCTGAGCAAGGTCATCGATACCTTTTTGACAGAATAAAACATTTGCTCCGCTTGCTATAACTTTGTCAACCATTTCCCTGATCATTTTTTCTTCTTGTTCGATGAAAGCGTTCATCTGGGATGGGTCTGTGAGGTTTATTTTAGCATCGGTTTCTAGACTTTTAACTTCTATTGGGAATTTTAGGAGTGCTATTCTTGCATCTTCAACTAATTTAGGCATTGATGGGTCGAGCCTGCCTTTGTCTATAACAACACCGTTGACTATCTGTGATTCTTCAACTGTTGCTCCCTGGATTCTGTTGATGTTTATGTGGTCTTTTTCAACGACACCGTCTTCTTCAACCATTTGAACAGCCTTTACAATAAGTTCTGCTAGTGGTTTTCGAGCTTTTTCTGTACCTTTTCCAGTCATTGCTGTCATTGCAATACTCTGGAGTGTTTTACGGTCTGATGCTTTAATTGATATTTCATCTAGAATTTCTTGTGCTTTGATTGCTGCTTTCCTGTATCCCATTGAAATTACGGTTGGGTGTATTTCCATTTCAAGGAGGTCTTCAGCTTTTTTAAGGAGTTCTCCAGCAATTATAACCGCTGTTGTTGTTCCGTCTCCAACTTCATCTTCCTGTGTTTTTGCTACTTCAACTAACATTTTAGCTGCAGGATGTTCGATGTCCATTTCTTTAAGTATGGTTACACCATCGTTGGTTACAACAATATCTCCAAGACCATCAACAAGCATTTTGTCCATTCCTTTAGGACCTAATGTTGTTCTAATGCTCTCTGCAAGTGCTTTACCTGCCATTATGTTCATTCTTTGAGCTTCTCTACCTAAAAGTCTCTGTGTACCTTCTGGTAATATTAAAATTTGCTGGCCTCCGCCACCTATATTTGCCACTATAATCAACTCCTTTATTTCTGTTTATTATCTTGTTATGTATTTTATCAGTGGGTTAGAGGTTCTATAAATAGTTTGTGATCTGACATATAATATAACAAGTTATTATACGTATTTATCCTTAAAAAACTATTAATATCTCCTTTTACCATCAATAAACTATATTTAGTCTATTACTTTATTATTTATTCATCATAATTCTATTTAATAAAGAAAATTATGAAATTGAACTTGTGATTTTATAAAAAAATTATGGGTTGAATTATATTATTCACCCTTGAATGAATCAATAGCACTGTCTACAACGTTTATAATAGCGGTTTTAAGTTTTTCATTGTTACCATCCGTTACTATTGGAATGTTGTCGCAGTAAATAACTTCGAGCCCGGCTTCAAGAGCATCTCTTGTAGCCACATCCACTGCAGCAGCCTTTAATTCTGTTAACATAACATCTGCTGTGTCTATATATTTTTCAATATCCTTCTGTAACAATGGTCTGTTAGAAAGGTGCGGTGTGGTTCCAACAACTTTACAACCGTAGAAATCCTGAAGGTGTTCAATTAGAACACTCTGTATTGCAGTTGGTGCTGTAGTTGCAAATAGCACATTTTTACCCATGACATCTCCAAGAGGTTTTGGTCTAAATACTGTTGATATAACAGTTGCATCGGGATTTATTTCTTTAATATAATTTTCTATTCTTTCAACCTTCTCATTGCTTGCCATTGGTTCTTCGCACATGGTTATAACAACTAGATCTGCTAATTTTATTCTGAAGGGTCCAAAGAATTTTTCAATGTTGATAATTGGCTGGTTAGCACCTACAAGTACAATGTGTTTGTTTGTTTTGATTGGTGGTATGGCTGCACCGCTACCTTCCATTATAACAAAATCTGAAACTACATCATTTGCAAGTTCTGCTCCTTTCTTCATGTTGGTGATGAATACATCCCCAACCATACCACCACCACAGCGCCTGCAACCAATGGTTAATATACGGCTCATCAATGCATCTTCCCAATGGTCTGATGCTGCGTGTACACCCTTGTCAGATTGTTCCATCAGATACTGGGGAGTTATTTCAATCTTATCACCATGAACAATTTCGGGTTCAGCTGGACCACCACGACCCATTGCAACAACACAGGGATTGTAATTTTTTTTATGTATTAATCTGGCTGCGTATGCAGATACAGCTGTTTTACCGATTCTTTTACCAGTTCCTAATATTTTTACCGATGGTTTTTTCAGTACATTATGTTCTGTTATTGGGAAGAATTTAAAATCTGGTCCTTCATATGGTATTCCCATTGAAAGCACAACGGTGGCTATATTAAATCTTATAGAATAATCTACAATTGGCTCGTCTGAGAGATCCATAACTACATCAGCATTGTATTTTTCCACGGTGTCTGCTATTTTTTGATATGGTATATCATAATGATTTTCACCAAAATATACGGGTCTTCCGAGTTTTTCGGCTATTCCTGCTTCGGATGAGTCTCTTAACTTCTCTGTACCTCCAATAAATACTACTGCAACAACTTCGTTGTGTTCTAGACTGTCTAGCATGTCTAGTGCAGATTTAGTTACAGGAAAGTAGTGTTCTCCATCCACAAGACATAGCATTCTTCTCAGGGTTTTCATTTTGATGCACTCCTAAAAAATTCTAAACAAATTAAAATAATCCTTTTAATATTCGTAATACAGATATTTTTTGTTAGATTGATGAAATTAACATATAAAATCTTCTAAAAAATACTTTATAATTGAGTAATAAATTTCCTAGAAAAATCTACATTTAGTTAATTAAAAATATATATTAATTTTTAGGATATCTTATTAACATTTTTAAAAATAATTAAATTAGATTATCTTTTCCATTAATTACAATGGATCAGAATTTTTTTTTTTACATCTCAATTTTCTGATTTTGATATCTTAAAGCTCCATCATCTTGGAATTTAATAAGTTCTTTTTTGGATCTTTTAACCAATTCATTAAGACCATTAGAAATATTTGTTGTAGACGTTCCACCGTTATTGTTGGCTATTACTTCTGAAATAGCAGTTGAAAGTACAAAAATAGCATATTTATGTTCGGCTTTGGTCCTGTGTATATGATGGGGGCTAATATTTAGACAAATGTATTCTTTACATTCATCTTTCACTGTGTATTCGTCTTCAAGATTCTTTAAAACGTATACCAGAAACTGATGTATTTGTATGAGCTCATCCTTGTACATTTTTACAGACACCTTCTCTTTAAGGACATTCGAATGAATCTACGGGCATGTTAAGTATACTCTGTAAAGTACCTCATTAAAAAAAGACATAAGGACTTGAGTTCTAATTTCCAGATATTCACATGCCTATGTTGTGTAAATTAAAATTGATTATCATCACACATAAAGGTTTTGAATGAAAATAATTATAAATATAAAAAAATGGTGATAATTGTCACAATTGCATGTTTAGATACATATCCATTTCTAAAATGTTTATACTTATCATAGTTTTTTTGTTAAAAAAAAAGATCTCAAATTTTATGATGTTGCACATAATAGATGCAAAAAAATAATACCCTACAATAATTGTTAGTTAGATAAAACTATATAATTAATAAATTATTAATTGATTTGATATTGAAGGTTATACAATTAATAAGGATGTTTATCAATGAAACAAAACAATAGAAAGTGTTTTCATATTCAATCAATGGTTAGTTGTTACGATTAAATGTGTTGGTATATGGTGCCTGGATAAAAGCTCATTCGCCGGATACCCTGATGAAAGCAATAATGTTTTGTAAAAATTGGGAAAATATAACTTTTATATCGAGATACTGGAAGCAGAATTTTATTAGATAATACTAAAAATATTTTATTAACAATAAATATTTAACTTTAAGAATCTAATAGTTGTGATAGGATGAAAATAATAAAATTAGAATATCAGGAAAACACAGAAGTATTCAATCGTTCCAAACTTGATGCTGAAGGTGTTATGGATACAGTTAAAACTATAATATCGACTGTTAAAGAAGATGGAGATACTGCTCTTAGACAGTACACTAAAAAGTTTGATAATGTTGAACTGAATTTAATACGTGTTGATGATGATGTTATCAATAACAGTCTTAAAAATTTAGATGATAAATTAATCAAAGCTCTTAAAAAAGCAGCCCATAATATCTCAAAGTTTCATAAAGCCCAAATACCCGATGAATGGATGATTGAAGTGGATGATGGCGTAATGGCCGGTCAAATTATACGTCCTCTTGACATTGTGGGTTGTTATATTCCCGGTGGACGTGCTGTTTATCCTTCAACTATACTCATGACAGTGATACCCGCAAAAATTGCAGGTGTATCCAGAATAATATGCTGCACACCACCCCAACCAGATGGAAGTGTCAGCGATGTTGTACTTGCAGCAGCTAGGGTTGC
>PLTK01000227.1:0-2457 GCA_003164415.1 Methanobacterium sp.
TGTCCATTACTCTTAGTTATTACTGATTATCCCAATTTGCGCCTAAAAGTATTATTACAAATAAAATAGAAAGTATTATATGTTGAAAAAACAACTTTATAATGTGAATAAATTAGAATTTAGTATTACAAAAAGAGTGTATTGGAATAAAATTTATTAATTTGAATAAATCAGCCATATAATACCTACGTGGAAGTAGGGATCCGTTTTATTAATAAGCGGATCCCTACAGTTAATCAAGTTTATATGGGGTATCTAAATTTAAATTAGCTCAAGTGTATCAGATACCCCTATAATTTTTATTCTTAATCCTAAATATTGCAATTTAATAAAATCCACCAATATATCAGAATATCTATTGTAATAAAAAATGTAATAATTCTAAGTAATATAATGAGAAATTTGTAATACCAACTTAAGTATTTATATTATAAAAATTAAAACCAATAAATGTGATTTTAAGACGTTAGAGCAAATTTAAAGGGGTATTACATTCTCCTCTAATAATCGTGGCATAGTATTACTATGTGTTATATTTATAAGCTTTAATCTCTCAATAGAAATAAAAGGAGGATTTAAATGCATATACCGGATGGATTTATACCGTTGTGGCAGTGTCTTATTTATTGGGTTATAGCAATAATATTCTTGATTATGGCTTTCAGATGGGGTCGTAAAAATCTTAACGAAAAAAATATACCTTTGATGGCTGTTTTAGCTGCAGGTATATTCGCTATTATGACGATTAATATTCCCATTCCATTTGGATCTAGTGGACATATGGTTGGGGCTGCTATGGTAGCCATAATATTTATGAGTCCTTGGGCAGCAGTTATGATAATTGCTTTGGTACTAATAGTTGAGGGATTAGTATTTGGTGATGGTGGAATAACAACAATGGGTGCTAACCTGATTAATATGGGGATATGTGGTGGTTTTGTAGGTTATTACACTTGGAAAGCACTTTACAAACCATATAAGGGATCAGATGGTGTAGTCACAGGATCGGGAATTTTAAGTAAATGGTGGTCTATTGGTGTAGCATCATGGCTTGCCATATTTTTATCAGCTGTTCTAGCAGCATTAGAACTAGGATGGGCAGGAACATTCCCACTGGGATTGGGTCTTTTATTCATGGGTGGTTATCATGCAATGATAGGCATATTTGAGGCCATAATAACTGTAATTGTTATTTCATCACTCGAAAAAATAAGACCGGATTTACTGAGTTGGAATAATCTTAAAAGAGCAGGGGCAGACAACGTTGAGTCTGATAACCTGGAGGTTCCATCAAAATGAACCGTAAGAATAGAAATTTATTAATTGGGGGAGTAATTGTAGCTCTAATATTGGGTGTATTATCACCATTTATAGCTTCTACCAATCCAGATGGACTTGAATCAAGTGCAGAACATCTAAACCCTAATGCTATGCAAAATCCGGGATACTGGCATGCACCATTTGAAAATTATAAAATACCATTCTTAGGTAACGGTCCATTAGCGGGAATTGTTGCATTGATCATTGGTATCTTAATAGCTCTAGGTTTAGCATACATTTTAACAGAAATACTTAAAAGAAGAGGCAATACAGAAAACTAGAAAGTTTTTCTAGTTTTCATTTAATAATTATTAAAATCATCGAGGGTAATACAATTGAGTGCCGAAGGACAGCTGTATAGACTTGAAAGAGAATCCATGAAGGATAGTATTCTCCATTCCTTAGATGGCAGAGTTAAATTAATTGTTTTGATATTGGTAATAATTTATGCAGTTTACACTACAAATATACTAATATTAGCTTTAATTGAAATATATCTAATAGCACTGATTCTGTTATCACATCTATCTCTTAAAAGTTCATTTATTAAAATACTCTTGATAATCCCATTTGGAGGATCTATAGCTATATTACAACCATTTGTACATTCTGGTACAATTATTTACTCTTTACCTCTAGGAATACATATTACTTCACAAGGACTCATATTTGGAGTGCTGCTAATTTCAAGGCTTGTAGTGACATTAACATGTATAGTGCTTTTATCCTCTTTAAGTCCCATGCAGGAAGTAGCAGAATCCTTCAGAAAATTAGGATTACCAAGGGACTTTTCAATGATATTTAGTCTTTTTATCAGATTTCTCTTTATGTTTTATGATGAACTTCAAAGGATAAGGAATGCTCAGATAACACGAAATTTTGATATTTTCAATAAAAAAACTGCTTATATTTGGAGAATTAGACAAGTAGCTTATACCATTGCTATGATGTTTTTAAGATCATATGAACGGGGAGAGAGTGTATATTTAAGCATGTTAAGTAGAGGATATTCTGATCAATCCCGAATTTATAATGCTAAAAATAAGGATATAGGTAAAAATGAATATTTTTTCATATTAACCACTCTCCTAGTTATAGTATGTCTACAAATTTTTGTCATGTTCCTCATTCCAAAGG
>PLTK01000227.1:2528-5880 GCA_003164415.1 Methanobacterium sp.
TTAAAAATACAGATAATAGTCAAAAACTTTAATTTATTGTAAAGTAAATTATAATCATGGATAATGAAGAATTAAAAAATGAGGATATACCTCAAAAAGAATTAAAAAGTGGGAGTAACCCCATTACATTAATTGGTATAATTATTTTTTTAATTATTGTTATTATAATAGGTGTTATTGTACGTACAGGGTCCTTCTCATGATACACAAATAAATTTATTTCAATACAACAATTTTGCAGATAATTGTTCTTAAAACACATAAAACTTGGTTTATTATGATATTATGTAAATATTTTTAATTTGAAATAATTAAATTTTCGTAAAGTATGAAATTTATCTTATACAGTACTATTTTTGATATTATAGTTAAGAACGTAATTTATTAAACTTTTGAATCGATGAATCTGGTGATATTATCTCTAAAATAACTTAAAACCAATTTTTACCGGTTTTATTATTTGGATAGTGTAAAACTTTTGGTACTTCACTATAATCTAATTTTGTATAGAAATTTAAATAAATAGATTTAAAATACAGAAAACAATATATTTATCATGGATTTGGAAATCAGTATAGACGAAGTAAAGAAAATATCAACTTCTGAACTATTGGATAAATTATCTTCTGATGTTAAGGGACTTTCAGAAGAAGATGCCGAATCAAGACTTAAATACGGAATAAACGAAATTTCTGAAGGTCAACAGAACCATCTTAAAAAATTTTTAGGCTATTTTTGGGGACCCATCCCCTGGATGATTGAATTTGCACTTATTATCTCACTTTTAATACAGCACTGGCCTGAATTTGGTATAATTCTATTATTACTACTGATAAACGGGCTTGTAGGATTCTTCCAAGAAGATCGTGCCGATAATGCCATTGAACTATTGAAGGAGAAACTTGCTTTTAAGGCCAGAGTTTTAAGGGATGGTAATTGGGTTAACATACCATCAAAAAATATAGTACCCGGTGATTTTGTCAAAGTTCATCTTGGAGATATTGTTCCTGCAGATATCAAACTCCTAGAAGGAGAATATGTAACAGTAGATGAATCATCACTTACCGGAGAATCACTACCAGTGGATAAGACAATTGATGATATTATATATTCTGGATCTATCATACAAAAGGGCCAGATGAATGGTGTAGTATTTGCAACCGGAATGAATACTTATTTCGGCAAAGCAGCAGGTTTAGTCACTGGTCTCACCCCAAAAAGCCATCTTCAGCAGGCGGTTATAACAATTGGGGACTATCTTATAATATTAGATCTTATCATGGTTTCTTTAATATTTATTGCCGGGTTAATTCGCCATGAAAGCTTTTTTGATATCCTAGGATTTGCACTGGTTTTAACCATTGCATCTATACCAGTTGCACAGCCAGCTGTTTTATCTGTAACACTCACAGTTGGTGCCATGGCCATGGCCAAAAAGAAAGCCATAGTAAGTAAACTTACAGCCATAGAAGAGTTGGCTGGTATGGATGTGCTTTTTTCAGACAAAACAGGTACTTTAACAAAAAATGAAATTTCAATTGCAGAAATTGAAGCTTACAATGGATTTACAGAAAATGAAGTAATATGTTACGCTGGATTGGCCTCGTTAAGATTGGAACAAGACCCTTTAGATAAGGCTATACTGGATAAGATTGAATCTTCAGATGTTTTATCATTAAATAATTCAGACTATAAAATACTTAAATTTAATCCATTTGATCCAGTACGTAAGAGCACAGAAAGCGAAATCCAGTACAAAAACTCCAGATTCAAAGTTTCAAAGGGAGCACCTCAAGTAATTTTATCACATCTTGAGGATCAAGAAATTCTTAAAACCAAGGTTGAAAGAAATGTTGATCATTTTGCAACAAAGGGTTACAGATCTTTGGGTGTTGCTAAAACAGATTCAAATAATAATTGGCAATTCATGGGTTTAATAGCCCTTTATGATCCACCCAAGAAGAGTTCAAAAAAGACTATTGCAGACGCAAAATCGATGGGAATAGATGTGAAAATGATAACAGGCGATCATATAGCCATTGCTAAACAAATAGCCAAAGAATTAAATTTAAGTGCAAATATTAAATTGCCAATGTCATTTTTAGATCTCCCTGAAGACGAAGCAGTGAAAGTTGTTGAGGAAGCCAGTGGATTTGCAGAAGTTTTTCCGGAGCACAAGTATCGTATTCTTGAAATTCTTCAAAATAGGGGAAAAATAGTTGGTATGACCGGTGACGGTGTCAACGATGCACCGGCTTTAAAAAAGGCAGACGCGGGAATAGCATTATATCAAGCAACTGATGCTGCAAAATCGGCTGCAGATATAGTACTTACCATTCCTGGTCTTTCGGTTATAATAAATGCAATAAAAGAAAGTTACAAAATATTTCATCGTATGAGAAGCTACTCAATCTATAGGGTGGCAGAAACCATACGCATTCTGGTCTTTGTTGCAATGGTTATATTGCTCTTCAATTTTTATCCTGTAACCGCTCTGATGTTAGTTTTCATTGCTCTTCTAGACGATATTCCGGTGATGACCATTGCATATGATCGAACGGAAAAGGTTAACCAACCCCAAAAATGGGATATGTATCAAGTTCTTGGAATGGCAACATTTTTAGGGATTTTAGGCGTTGTATCATCACTCTTATTATTCTATATAGGTAAGGTTGTTCTGCATTTAGATACTGGTGTTTTACAATCCTTAATATTTCTAAAGCTTGTTGTCGCGGGTCATTTAACCATGTTTGTAACCCGTAACTCCGGCCATTTTTGGTCGGTTAGGCCAAGTGGAATCTTCTTCTGGTCTGTAATATTAACTGATATATTTGCAACACTACTGGTAGTGTTTGGAATATTCTTAACACCTATTGGATGGGGATTAGCAGCTTTAGTTTGGGGTTATTCACTCATAGCATTTGTAATTGAAGATCAGATGAAAATATACTTCTACAAAATACTTGAACATGGTTATTTCAAAAGGTTCATTGTCAAAGAAGTCTCCGAATAATAATAAAATAAACCTATAATCTAATGGATTATATGATTTAATATAGGTTAAATCTTATAATTACATTTATAAACATGTTTAATAATTGGTTTAAATTTTTACTCCTTCTTCTTATTGATAAAATAAAATTGAAGACTGATGGGTTTTAATAAAGATAAATCGATAGAAATNNAAAATTAAATGTATATGTAACATGGAGGAATTTGATATGCTTAAGAAAATATTATTACCTACAGATGGTTCTAAAAATGCAGAACGAGCTGGTGAATATGCTATATCGCTTGCAGATGTTAGTGGTGCAGAAATAATTGTTTTAAATGTGATAGATACCTATTATTT
>PLTK01000073.1 GCA_003164415.1 Methanobacterium sp.
GCGAAGAAAGAAAAGGAAAAATGAAGTATATACTCTTCACTAGACCACCTAAACCCAAAAAAGCTTAATTATTATCTATTCCTTTTTTTTATTTCGTAACCTACTAATATTTCTGATTATTTTATTAACCCATAAAAATATGGTTTAAATCAAAATATAACATACTTATTGTTATTGTTCAATTTTTTTTTAGGAGTAAATTTCATGTTGTCTGAAACCCTCAAAATATTAAATAAAGAAGGTGTTAAGCTTGATAAACGAAAAGGGCAGAATTACCTTGTAGATGGGAATGTATTATCTAGAATAGTTGAAAGTGCTGAACTTTCAAAGAAAGACACTGTTCTAGAGATAGGTGCAGGAATAGGAACATTGACAATTCCCCTAGCTGAAAATGCTGGAAAGGTAATTGCGGTTGAACAAGATCCTAAAATTGCCAATATTTTGATTAAAAGACTTAAGGAACTCCATATTACCAATGTAGATATTGTTATAGGTGACGCCACGAAAATTGAATTTCCCAATTTTAACAAAGTAGTATCAAACTTACCATACAAAATCTCATCACCAATAACATTCAAGATACTGGAATATAATTTTGAACTTGCAGTTTTAATGTACCAGCTGGAATTTGCACAACGTATGGTTGCAGAGCCTGGTGATCCAAACTATTCAAGGCTATCTGTCATGATGCATTTTTATGCCAATGTTAACCTGCTTTTCAATGTTTCTAAAAATGTTTTCCTACCAAAACCCAAGGTATCTTCAGCAGTTATCAAACTAACCCCAAAGAATGAAGTCAAAATTGACAAATTTATAATAGATGTAACGAGAGCATTGTTCCAACATAAAAGGAAAAAAGTTAGAAATGCCCTAATAGATTCTTTTCATGAAATTGGGAAATTCGATAAGAATGAAGTAAAAGAATTAATATCAAAACTGGATATTGAACTTTTAGATCAGAGGGTGGTTAATATGGAACCCGAAAATATTCGAAAACTCTCAAAAGAATTAGAACAAATTATGGGAGGATTGATCCCCTAAAAACATAAATAAATAAAAATGTAATATATTTTACAGAATAAAATTTTTAGCAGGTGATATAAATGGTAGAATCTCCCTATGAAACTTTCCAATCAGAATGTCCTGAACTCGCTGCAAAATTCAATGAACTCGTACAAGTACAGAGTACAATGGTAGGTCTAGATCAGAAAACCAAACAATTGATAAATATAGCAATTCAAACATCCCATAAAAATCCAACAGGGGTCAAAATGCATGCTATAATGGCCAAAAAAATTGGGGCCACAAGGGACGAAGTATTGGGTGCTGTTACTATGAACTTACACCTTTCAGGTCTTTCAACTGTTCTTGAATGTCTCCCCTCAGCAATTGATGGTTACGACACCGAGTAAAAAATCAGATATTTTTTTTTGTAATTAATTGAAAAAGGACAAAGCCAATGATCAAATATCAAGGAATGGAATTTCAAACTTGTGAAAAAGTTTACGAACCTGCAGAAGACACATTTCTACTTGCAGAAAACTTAAAAGTTAAAAAAACCGACAGAGTACTTGAAATAGGTACTGGAACCGGGATTATAGCAATTTTAACATCCAAAATAGCTGAAAATGTAATCGCTGTAGATATAAATAAGTATGCTGTTGAATGTACCCTTAAGAATTCAAAACTCAACCAATCAGATATTGATATAAGATTGGGTGATCTCTTCGATTCCACAGAGGGTGAAAAATTCGATTTAATACTCTTTAACACACCTTATCTTCCGACTGACGAAGACGAAAGAATTGATGACGAGTTAGAAGCTGCCTGGGATGGTGGTCCAGACGGCAGATTAGTTATTAACCGTTTTATCGAAGATTTACCTGCGCATCTAAACCCTAAGGGACGTGTACAATTAGTTCAATCTTCATTAGCCGATAATGAGGAAACTATAGGAAGATTGATAGAAAAAGGTTTCGAGGTATCGATAACTGCCAGTGAAAGATACTTTTTTGAAGAAGTTGTTGTTTTAACTGCAAAGTTGAGCTGAGACCCTATAAATCTTTTTTAATGACTCCTGTGTTATTAACTATTCTATTTTATCCATAATTTCATAATTAAAAAGGCTGGTTGTGGGTTGATATTATCTAATCGGACATCCTGGGCAGATGTACCCCTTGGAACACCTACAATATAGGTGTTAAAACTGTGTTTAATATCTCCACCAATGAAAACGTGCAATACAAAAATTTCCCTATTTTTACTTTCTGAAAGCTCTGAAATAATAGAATTTATGAGCATGGGATTTGATGTGAAATTCTGTGAGTTATTAATTATCCTGTTTGGAGTGTCCAATATCCACGATGCATGAAAATCTGTATTATCACTCATAACTGGATCGGTTAATATATAAAAGTCCTTTGACTTTATATCTTCCAAATCGATGTTAAATGCAGCACAAAGCCATCCAGATTTTCTGCTGTTGAAATCTGGAGGTTTATGTGAATAGGGGTTGGTGTAGGAATGGGTGCAAATATATTCAGATCCATTCACATGGATATCATCGGGTTTTATATTTGAATAGATATCAATTAACTTGTAATCATATAACACAGTTCGATTAACTACCGAAACATCCCCTTTAAGTGGAGTTTTGCTAATTACATCAATAACTGGAATAGAAGTATTTATTGGATATATAATAAGATTACAGTCCATATTTTCAGGTAATAACCGTTTAATTAATTCTGGATTTTTTTTAAGAGAAGATATCTTCCTCATACTTAAAATATTCCCAAATTTATTGGTTCCATTTTCAATATCTGCAAGTCCAGGTACTATATTGGTAAAATATTTGTAATTTTCCCAGTTCTCAGGCATACCCGGGGTTTTTATCAATTCATCAGCAGTATCTCCAGCAATTCTTTGTATTGACTGTTCAGAAGAGTATTCCAGAATTTTATCCCCTACAATACCCATTGTATTGGCTGAAATACCTATTAATATGGTGATTAATAATAATGCCAATAATGCATCGATTGTAAATATTTGTCCACTGCTATCCACCATGAAAACCCCTATTACTAAACCTAATTCTAATATTATAATTTATGACATTGATTATTGCCATAAATAACTGAAAACTCATTTAATATCAGGTACTCCGTATTTGGCCCGATGACCATTGTCAAGAAATAGTTCGTAGGCTGTATTATTGTTAAAATAGTATTGAACCGAATCCCCGGGATACGAATCATTGAAATTTTTATTTCCAAATATCACATGGTCTATGGAACATGTGGCTCTTATAAATTTTTGATTCCCCTCGTTTGAAGGTACAATAAATGTTTCGAATCCATAATGATTACATGTAGCCCGTCCTTCTAATCGACATAATAAACACGCCCCATCATTACTTTCATGATAATACCCATTGTCTATACAATTTTTTAGGGTCGTCAATTTTGTCGAGTTTCCGTGTGATTTGTACGGATCGTAGGGACATCTTTTTATGTGATATGGTGAGCTAGCATTTTCGTATATCTCAGAACCATTTACACCCTCTAGATATTTTTTAAGACTTGAACCATAACTAATCCTGGCATTTTTTATGCTCATACCACCAATTTTTTTGCATTTAATGAATGGTAATGGATCAGAAATCTCGTTAGAATCATTGGAGTTTATTGAAAATTTATTTCGATGATCCGTACCCAATATCGATATATTCTGATTAACAATGTGATTGTAGGTGATATTACCCTTCATTACCAAAATAGTAGAATTTACTTCCACTTCAAATGGATCCGAAGCAGAATCCACAGAGTTAATTACACATCTAATATTTACACCGGAATTATTTTGATAATTAGCACATAAATCGTTCATCCTATGTTCAACAGCATTTTTTATCAGAATTCTACTATTTGGAATTGAATTTCCATTAGATATGACATTATCAACGGTTTCCTTCAAAACTTGCCTGGTTATTATGGGTATATTCCTTTCAACATCCCCTGAAATGTAGAATGAATTATCAGATTTAATTATAGTGTCCACTGATTCGTCCATGTTAACCATATCCACGAGTACCATCAACAGAAGTATTGACGGTATAATCAGTAGAAATGATAATCCACCAAGTATATAGCCTTTGTTTTCCATGTGCTTGAGTTATTATTAATCATTAAATTATTATTAACAATAAATTTATAAGCGTTCATACGATATAAACAAAGGGTATTATATCCAGAAATTTATATGTAGAATCTAGTTTGGAAGGAAATATACATATGAAATATAATAATTCCAAAAATAAAATTTTTAATTTATCAATTCAGTTAAGAGTTAATTATCTTAATATATGAAGAGATTTAGATTAGAATTAAATATGTGAATTATCTTAATAAATTCAATCAACAAAATTGATAAAGTACGTTTTTTAAAGCGATACATAAAAAAACAGAATTGCAGTAATTAATTTACAATTAAAAGGTATATTTAGGAGGTTCAATATGAAAGATATCGTAAGAGGTTGGCGCCATATCCAGCAACGATACAATCTCATCGGATCTAAATGTTCCCAATGTGGAAATGTTTTTTTCCCAAGTAGAGTTTTA
>PLTK01000032.1 GCA_003164415.1 Methanobacterium sp.
GTAGGTGTGTTAAAACACATCCTTGACGAAGAAAAGAGGCATCGAAAAGAATTTAAAATGAGGTTGGAAGGTTTGGATTAAAAAGATTATACACACTAATTTAATAACTTAGATCTGTCCATGTCCTTAAATTCTATAAAATAATTGATAAATATTAATTAATAATATTTATCATCTTTTTCTGGGTAAATTTGTTTTAATGACTTCCATGATCTTGCTTCTAATTTTATTGGGTAGCTCCCTAAATGGTCTGGGTTTCATGGTTCCAAAGTATGGATCTTCAAATGTGAGACCATCAAATTTTACTTCATGGTTGTATCTTGGGATGAAGTGCCAGTGGACATGGGGGTTTGGTGGTTTTTCAAGGTAAGATGCATTCATTAATGAACCCCAATTGTACATTGTAACACCAAAACTTTGTTTAACTGAAAATTCAAGCTTGCCAACAAGATCGCCAAATTCTGTCCATTCTTCACTAGTAAGACTGGATAGATCTTCTGCTGGTCTGTTAAGTGCAACAACACATGTCCCGATGTTGCTTTGTTGAGGTGCAAGAAAAACAATCCAGTGTTTGGTATTAAATATATAATCTCCAAAGTTGTACTTCTCAAGTTTTTTACAGTAATCACATTCCAAATGTATCCCACCTATTAAATTCAAATAAATTTATACATTATTATCCTTTAACGTAGGAGTACATATATTAATAATCATTTTCAATTTAGCTATTCGGATCAATATTTGCATCTACATATTAATTAATAAAATTAGAGAGAAAATACAATGGATTCAAAAAAAGAAAAATTAGAGGAACTAGAAGAACAGCTTGTATTATTATACAGGTTTGTAGCACAAAATAACTCGTTTAAAAAATTTTACTACGAAGGTGTTGATGTCAAACCATCCTTTAAAGATGAAACCGGTATATTAAACGAACTTATCTCGAACAATGATTCTGAGGAAATTCTTAAATCGTGTATTATGGAAATTGAAGAATCTAAGGAAGATCATATGGATGAAACAAAGGATAAACCACAGTTTCATGAAGTTCTTGATTCGTACGATACAGAGGTTCTCTATAACAAATATGGCATGAGTGGTGTTGAAGATGTTGATAAACTTGATATTAAAAAGTTAATAGGCTCACTTTAATCAATTTATTCAGAGTAAATTTAATATAAGACAATGTAATTGATTAATGTTTATGAATTATACTTTTAAAATCCGTTCTGGAGTGACTATTATATTTATCTTCTCATCATGGGATTCTAATGGTATCCTTTCAATAATTTGAATCTCATGTACCGTTGTAACTATTGGTGTGTTTGAATTAATCAATTTATTATTCTTTAAATATGATATCTCCATATCACCATAACCACCACCTTTACCTAATCTTCCACCATACTTATCAACAGCAACAGAACCCTCAACAACCATATCAATATTTGGGATTGAAATTAATTTGTAACCGTGTTTAAAAGCCCCCTCAATGGTTGAGGCTTCCTCTTCATTACCAACTGTGCTTGAAGATTCAAGCATGATATATCCGTTTAAAAGTTTTGGAGATGCCATGATCAGATCCTTACCATCATAAAATGCGTTTGTTCTAACGGTCTGTTGAGCTGTATCAGGACTTACAAATATGGTGTTGCAATCCTTCCATTCGGTGGTGTTTCTTAAAATGTCAGAAGCATTAATTGAGCCTTTAAAGTTGGGTATTCTACCATAACTATACGATACAGATATACTACTTTTTTCCATCATTTCCCATATCATAGTTCTGATACATTGCTTGGTACTGTCCAATTAGGATCCCCCTTTTAAATTAAATATTTTTAGTATTAATATTAGTTTCAATGATTAAAATAATAACAATTTAGAATTAATAATCATTAACAAAGATTAAATTACCCTCCTAGGTTTATTTAAGGTTTTAAAGGATTATTTAGTTAGTATTACCATAACAAAGTTTATAAGCTTGTAGAACAATTACTTATTACCATATTTTTTTTAAATGTGAAGAATCGATAATAGAATATAAGCATTTATATACTATATAATAAGTTAATATTAGTTTAATGAGAATTATAGGTACAACTATAAAAAAATTAGATTATCATAAAGATTACGACGGTTGTGATATATAATGGCAGGAATAGTAGGATATGGAGTTCATGTACCTTCATATAGGATAAAAGTCGAGGAAATAGCAAAAGTTTGGGGCGATGACGCCAAGGCAATATCAAGAGGACTGGTTATGCAGGAAAAATCTGTACCAGGTCCAGACGAAGACACGGCAACAATTTCAGTTGAAGCTGCAAGAAATGCCCTTAAACGAGCTATGATTGATCCTCAGAAAATAGGAGCAGTATATGTGGGTTCAGAATCACACCCATATGCAGTCAAACCAACAGCAACAATAGTTGCAGAGGCTGTGGAAGCAGCCCCAGAAATGACAGCAGCTGACCTTGAGTTTGCTTGTAAAGCAGGAACAGCAGCCATGCAAATATGCATGGGATTAGTTGACTCTGGACAAATTGAATATGGTCTGGCTATAGGATCCGATACAGCACAGGGTGCTCCTGGAGATGCATTAGAATACACTGCATCAGCAGGTGGAGCAGCATATGTTATAGGAAAACAAAACACGATAGCCGACTTCGAGGGTACCTACAGTTTTACAAGTGATACACCGGACTTCTACAGAAGGGAAGGTCAACCCTACCCTAAACATGGTGGAAGATTCACTGGTGAACCAGCATTCTTCAAACATGTGCTATCAGGTGCAAAGGGAATCTTTGATAAGGTTGGCACAGAAGCATCGGACTATGATCACGTAGTTTTCCATCAGCCAAACGGTAAATTTTATATAAGAGTGGCTAAAAAGCTTGGATTTACTGAAGAACAGTACAAAACAGGATTATTAACTCCTATGATAGGTAACACTTATTCTGGTGCAACTCCACTTGGACTTGCTGCAGTACTGGACATTGCAAAACCAGGCGACAGAATAATGGCAGTATCATATGGTTCAGGTGCTGGAAGTGATGCATTTAGTATGACAGTAAATGACAGAATAGAAGAAGTACAAGAAAATGCTCCTAAAGTGTCCGATATGATCATTAAAAAGAGCTATGTAGATTATGCTGTTTACGCTAAATACAAGGGAAAACTTAGAATGGCTTGGATGCCATAAGTTTGAACCTTAAATAACTTTGAATAAATAAAATTAATTTAAATTAATAAATTCAAGGATTCAAAAAGTTTTTATAAACATTTTGAATTCATTATGAGATTTTATGGAGGAATTCATTTGAGAGATGTTGCAATTATAGGAGTCTCACAGACCAAATTCGGAGAGCTCTGGGACGTATCCTTCAGAGATATGATCACAGAAGCCGGAATGAAGGCAATTGGTGATGCAAACATCGAGGGAGACGAACTTGATGCCATGTACGTAGGAAATATGTCCGCGGGTCTTTTCGTTGAACAGGAACATATCGCATCTTTAATAGCTGACCATGCAGGTTTAACACCTATACCTTGTGCAAGGATCGAAGCAGCCTGTGCATCAGGAGGATTAGCTTTAAGAAACGGTGTAATGGCAGTAGCATCTGGCTACCATGACATTGTTATCTCAGCGGGTGTAGAAAAAATGACAGATGTTGTTGACCCAACACCAGCAATAGCAACCGCTTCAGACCAGGAATGGGAAGCACAACAGGGAGTTACATTTCCTGCACTCTATGCTATGATGGCAAGGAGACATATGTATGAATACGGTACCACAAGGGAACAGCTTGCAATGATGTCGGTTGTAAACCACAAACACGGTGCGAAAAATCCATTAGCACAATACCCACGTGAGATCACAGTTGATCAGGTATTAAACTCAGGAATAGTAGCAGATCCATTGAGATTATTAGATTGTTCGCCTGTTTCAGATGGAGCAGCAGCAGTTATTTTATGTCCCGCTGAAGATGCTAAAAAATACACAGACACGCCTATATATGTTAAAGCATCTGCACAGGCATCAGGTACAATAGCATTACACGACAGGCATGATATAACTACCATTGATTCAACTGTACATGCAGCTAAAAAAGCTTATGAAATGGCTGGCATGACACCTAAAGATATAGGTGGTGTAGAGGTACACGACTGTTTCAGTATAAATGGTATACTAGCAATTGAAGATCTTGGCTTTGTTAAGAAAGGACAGGGCGGTCCAGCTATTGAAGACGGATTAACTGAACTCGATGGTAGAATACCTGTAAATCCATCTGGCGGTCTTAAAGCAAGAGGTCACCCATTAGGTGCAACAGGAATTGCTCAGGCAGCTGAAATAGTATGGCAACTCCGTGGAGATGCAGGTAAAAGACAGATCGAAGGTATTGAAGTTGGTATGACCCATAACATTGGTGGTACCGGCGGAACAGCAGCAGTTCATATACTGTCCCGTTGATCAAACTCTAAAACTTTAAAATAAATCAATAACAACTCTTAGGTCTTAAAAGACCTATACTTACTATTTTTTTTATTAATTAACCACTATTTATCCCACACTTATTAATTCCAATAATTTACCCAATATTGTATAAATGACTATAGGTCATTATAATGAACATAGTTTATTTTATTAACTAGGTCAAGTTTAAATAATTATCAAGTCAAGTTATTTTCATGGGTGAATAGGGGATGCCAAAGGTAGTATCAGAATATAAAGATCTTGCTAAAAAAAGAATAATTGATGCAGCCTATAAAATATTCTATAGAAAGGGTTATCTTAGTTCCACAATGAATGATGTGGCGAAAGAGGTTGGTGTAAGCAAAGGATCCCTGTATTCATACTTTAAAAGTAAAGAAGAACTTCTCCAAACAACCAGTCAATTATCAGTAGATTCATTTAACGATTACTTCTACTCTGAAAATTCTTTAGAACCACTCGAAGAGATTTACAATGATATGTTAAAATCTATTGGTTCTCTTCATCTGGATTTTCAAATTACTGCATTATCCTACCAGAACAAAGAGATACAAAGGGCTAACAGAAATAGTTATAAAAAAAAATTAGACACATTAAAATTTTTTGTTGAAAATCAACAGAAAAAAGGGAATATCCGTGGAGATGTGCCAGCCGGAAATATTGCCCAACTCTTAATCGGAGTATACACAGATATTGCAATGCAGTTAATTATTGGAATTGATAAAACTCAGATACATGAATCTTGGAAAAATTCATTATCTACTATACTTGAGGAAAATCATAATGATCAACAAAAAACATTGAATAGCTATTTTTCAAATTAATTTAAACAAGTGGAAGACCTTCTCCCTTCCATTTTCTAATCCCACCAGAAAGATTATATATGTCTGTAAATCCCATTTCTATCATAATTTTGACGGCATTAGAACTTCTGTGACCAGATCGGCAGTAAACTAAATATTTCATGTTTTTATCCTTCTTATCAAGCTCGGATTTAAAAACACTTGAATTGTAATTTATATTCAAAGCCCGATCTATATGTTCCTCAGAATATTCATCAGGAGATCGAACATCTAAAATAACAAATTTTAAGTTTGATAAATTTTTAGTTATTAATTCATGAGCATCTGAAGCTTTAATATTATTTTTTCTATTTTTCCCTAGACCAAACATGATAAATACCCTTTTATAATAATATTTATTAATTAATAGGTTCAGTTATAAACAGTATACGTTTTTATTTTTGTATGAACCATTTCATATTTATTATATATCTGGCAATGAATAAATAATTCCTATAATAATAGAGTTATCTCATAAATAATAATAATTATTTTTCAATTACAGGAGATGTATCATGGAATTAGATAGAATAAATTATTGGATTTCAAAAGTTTGTTACAAAGATAACCATATTCACAGCGTTAAAATTTATAGGGATAGCGATTTGGCATATGGGCTAGAGGAAACATGGACCGAAGAAATGGTTGTGGATAAAATAAACAATGGTTATAATATCAGCACCATAATGAATAATAATGGTAGATGGATAGCAGGAGCAAGAGTAAAAGTAGTGAACATAGGATTAATCAGCTATATCCGAACAGATAGAGATGCATCAGCTGAAGATAATCTAGAAAATCTTCCAAAATTTTATTAGAGTCTTTGAATAACTGTAGATAAAAAATTATTTTTAGATTGACTAAGTATACGATGTTTTTGTTTGTTACCATAATAAAATTTAATATATTATCTTTTTTTAATGTATCCGAATCGTATTTCGATGAGTGCAAAGTTAATGGTAAAAAAATTAATGAAATATTTTACAATTATTTATTAAGCCAATCAATGTTATTATAAAATTAAATTTTCCTCCACATTCACATTCGTTTGTGAAATCTTCTGGTGATTCTGAGGGTTCCAATTTATGAAATGTGTTACATTTAGAACAAACTAGATATCCATTGCCATCTAATCTGGATGTAATATCTAATTTTTGCTTATTTCTTATTTCTATTTGTTCGTATACAAATACACCTGCAGCTCCACCAAGGCTTCCTAATACAAGACCAACTATAATTGATTGAATGATAGCAAAAATTACTGCTCAAAAAGTATTGTAGTTGTTCCAGATGTTGTATATTGAGTATAAGGAATATAAGCACCATATATTCTGGCAACTATGAATGCGACTAATAATCCTGACAATGCAGATGAAATTGCACCATTTATAGCACCATCATAATAATCGTCTGCAATTAAATACCCCGCAACTACTCCTCCTATAAGATAACACCAAAATCCTAAAACCAATGATAAACTAGTTCATACAATAAATCCGATACTAATAGCCTTATAGTTCAAATACATTGTTAATACCTCCTAAATAATATTTGAACAATATTATATAATGCTATCATATTCTTTAACAAATTTGAGCTTGAAACTTTAATAATAGGGGGAAGTTTGTAATAAAAATGCTTTAATTGAAAAAAGAACCTTTGATATGATAT
>PLTK01000197.1 GCA_003164415.1 Methanobacterium sp.
GAAAAACGGGGGCGAAGGAAACGACGGAACAAATGAAACACGAAGTGATTAAATTAGATAGTGCCAAACCTGATGTTTCGGAAAAGGAACATATGAAACAGGATGTTTCGGAAATCGAAGAGGTTGAAACTCAATGTCCAGAATGTGGATCAACAAAACTCATAAATGATCATGAACGAGGCGAAGTAGTTTGTGGTGATTGTGGTCTTGTAATAGATGATAGTATAATGGATATGGGTCCAGAGTGGAGGGCCTTCGATCACGAACAGCGTGACAAAAGAACTAGGGTTGGTGCACCAATAACCTATACCATACATGATAAAGGACTTTCTACAATGATCGACTGGAGAAATAAAGATATCTACGGTCGTGACATACCCGCTAGAAACCGTGCGCAATGGTATAGGCTTAGAAAGTGGCAGAGAAAAATCAGAATATCCGGTGCAACAGAAAGGAATCTTGCATTTGCATTAAGCGAACTCGACAGGGATTCATCAAGACTTGGACTCCCTAGAAGCGTAAGAGAAGCTGCATCAGTTGTTTACCGAAATGCCGTAGAAAACAAGCTTATCAGAGGAAGAAGTATCGAAGGAGTAGTTGCAGCATCACTATATGCAGCATGTCGCAGATGTAACGTTCCAAGAACTCTTGATGAAATTGCAGAAGTATCTAGAGTAAGTAAAAAAGAAGTTGGAAGAACTTACAGATTTCTTACTAGGGAATTAAATATTAAACTACCTCCAACATCACCAGTGGACTATGTTCCGAGATTTGCAAGCGAACTAAACTTATCAGGTGAGGTTCAGTCCAAAGCTATTGAAATTATTGAAAAAGCAATGGAAAAGGGGCTCACATCGGGAAGAGGCCCTACTGGTGTTGCAGCAGCAGCTCTTTACATTGCTTCTGTACTTCTTGGTGAAAGGAAAACTCAGCGAGATGTAGCTGATATAGCCGGTGTTACAGAAGTAACTATACGTAATAGGTATAAAGAACTTACTGAGCAGTTGGATATGGGTGTAACTCTATAGTTAATACCCAAAAATTTCTTTTTTTTATTTATAAAACCAGCATTAAAAAAAAAATTATTTATTATTTGATAAATTCCTTCTATTATATGTCCCCAATATTTTTATACCAATTAAAATCCAATTTTACTTCTGAATGTTAGGAGAAGGAATAAGACTATGAAAACTCCAAATGCAATATAAAGCATTTTTCTTGTTTTTTCTATTTTCTTCTGATTTTCTAAATATAATTGCTCACAAGTGGGAGAGCAAAATTTCTCTGATAATGGTATTGGTTTTTGGCATATTGGACAATGTTTGTGTTGATCAATCATTTTTCTTAACCTCGTATTTATTTGTAAAATTAATCCTATTCTTGTAGTATAGTGGTACCTATTTTGTCTGTGATTGCAGTTTTTATATTATTAGCATCTCCACCATTTAATATGACAGTTTTTATGCCAGATCTTTTAATGATCTGTATGGCAGTCATATCAAAAAATTCGTAGGTTCCTGCTTTAATATCTTTGGTGGACATGAGTTCCATCATCTTCGATGGTTTAACCTCAGTAAACATTTTTGCATCGAGATATTTGTTAGGATCCTTATTATAAAGACCATCTACAGATGTTGCATTTATAAGCAGTTCCGCACCTACAAACTCTGCAAGTATACTTCCAACCGCATCGGTACTGTGTGCAGGTTCTGTTCCACCCATAACAACAATTCTATTTGAACTTGCAAATTGCATCGCTTCTCTAAAATTATGTGGAACAACCGGATATGCGTAGTCTTCAAGAGCAGCAATTAATAACTTTGCATTGAGTCTTGTAACTTCAATACCTATGTCATCACACACAGCCTCAGACACCCCAAGACCTCGAGCTATCCCTATATAATCACGAGCAGTTGTACCGCCACCTACAACAACAAATATCTCATGTTCTTCATTTATATCTTTTAAAACTTCTGCATAGTCCCTGAATTTTTTATAATCATGATCCTTTATTATTATTGAACCACCAATTGTAATAACTATCTTCATCTCATCACTCCAAGATTACTTAAATTATAATATAATAAATAGTTTAGGAGATATAACATAAGTAGGTTGAAGTAGTTTGTAGTTTAATATTAAAATTCTACAAAATTCTATTTTAAATGATCATCAATGTTTATGAAATTATATATCCCATAACTTAAGGAGTGACTTAAAAGTGAGTGAAGTATCATCAAAAGAACTGTACGAAGTAAAAAGAACCCTTAAAGAATTAGCAAATAAAAAGGGGAGAGGTACAGAATTAGTTACCGTTTATATACCACCGGACCGTCAGATTAGTGATGTTGTTAAACATATGCGTGAAGAACTTAGCCAGAGTGCTAATATCAAGAGCAAACAAACTAAGAAAAATGTTCAATCTGCAATTGAAGTAATAATGCAGCGAATGAAACTCTTTCCAAAAGCTCCAGAAAAGGGTCTGGTATTATTTGTTGGCATGATACCAAAGGGTGGGCCCGGCACAGAGAAAATGGAAACATATATGTTTGAACCGCCTGAACCGTTCCAGACTTATATATATCATTGTGATTCAACATTCTTCTTGAAACCTCTTCAAGAGATCATTGAGGATAAAGATGTCTATGGACTTGCTGTTATAGATCGTAAGGAAGCAACCATCGCAATACTCAGAGGTAAAAGAATTGATA
>PLTK01000201.1:0-14836 GCA_003164415.1 Methanobacterium sp.
GGATATAGAAATTGTTCAGATTTCCCAAAAAAAGTGGGTGTGATGAATCTATCTAGGGTTAATAATCTTAGAAAGTGCCTCAACACTGGCGTCAATCTCAACAGGCTCTACACATGCATTTATTGCAGTATTGGGGTCTTTTAACAAGTGTCCCGTTACGATACAGACTACTTGTTCACCCTTATCAACATCTCCATTCTCAACGAGTTTAATAAGACCTGCAATCGATGCAGCCGACGCAGGCTCCACACCTATTCCTTCGGTTCTTGCAAGCAATTTTTGAGCGTCTAGGATCTCATCATCCGTCACAGTTTCTGCCATTCCATCAGATTCATATATGGCTCTTAATGCCTTTTGAGCACTTACAGGAGCACCTATTCTTATAGCGGTTGCAATAGTCTCAGGATTAGCAACGGGTTCTATACTGTGTTTCCCCTCACGCACAGCATTGGCTATTGGTGCCGAACCAACTGCTTGAATACCAGTCATCATGGGAAGATCTTCAATAAAACCTGCTTCATGAAATTCTGTAACACCTTTCCATATGGCTGATATATTTCCTGCATTACCTACAGGAAGTATAATTCTGTCTGGAGATTTCCATCCAAGGTCATCCACCACTTCAAAGCCTATTGATTTTTGACCTTCCAAACGGAATGGATTCACTGAATTTAAAAGATATAAATCCCCTTCAAGAGCAAGAGCAGTAATTGTCTCTAAAGCTTCATCAAAGTTACCATTTACGGATAAAACTTCAGCACCGTGGAACATTGCTTGTGCAAGTTTACCTAATGCTACTTTCCCAGATGGTAATAGTACTATGCAACGTTTTCCTGCTCTAGCTGCATAGGCTGCTAATGATGCAGATGTGTTCCCTGTTGATGCACATCCAACTGTATTAACTCCAAGTTCAACTGCTTTAGTTATACCAACACTCATACCCCTATCTTTAAAGCTTCCTGTTGGATTGGAACCTTCAACTTTAACGTAAAGATCTATTCCAAGTTTATCTCCCAGTTTCTGACATCTACAGAATGGTGTTCCACCCTCTTCAAGACTCACAATCTTTGATTCGTCAACTGGCATGAACTCTTTGTACTTCCACATGGTAGATTTTCTGCAGTTAAAAATATCCTTCGAAACATCTGGTCTGCAAACTACTTCTAGGGTAGATCCGCATTTTTTACAAGTGTAAATTATTTCATCAAGAGCGTATTGTTCTCCACAGGATATGCACTTCATCATGGTATCACCTTGTTAAATTTTTAATAGCTATAAAATCATCTAATAAATTCAAACCTTTAAACGGGTAAATTTTCGTTTTAAATAGGTATCAATAACCTTAAATCATTATATTTAATAAACTTGTTCTGTTTAGATGGCTAATTTAATGTAGTTTGCCCATGCAATGCTAATATTGGCTTCAATTAAAGCTGCTATAAATAGCAATACAATAGCTAAAACCATCAATTTGACAGATTCCCAGAACTCATCCATGTTCATCTCTATTATATATCTGAATTGATTGGTTTGGGAAATGTCTGATCTCATATGTGTTAATCCATTAAAAATATGGTAAACACAACTAGCAAGTCTGAATCCAGCTGCACCGGATAGTATGATACCAATAAGCTCGGGGATACCATAAGGGATATTATACAAAATATAATTTCCTAGAGGAAATTGGGTTGCGGTGTATCCAACGAATATACCGTTAAAAATGAGATAAATAGCGGTACCAACACCAAAAAGTACTCCCCCAATATAGATAATAAGGGCGATATCGAGATTTTTCCCAAATATGGGGAGAGTTTGGAGTTGTATTTGTCCTTGAACCGCACTGTTTTTTAAATTACCAAATATCCCTGTAAAAAATTGGCTTAAAAATCCTGCAAATGCGTAACCCAGTAGCGCGGAAATTATTAATATGGCGGTTGAAAGCAATAAATATATTTCGTTCCGTCTGTATAGTCCTCCAAAAAATCCATCATACTTCTCTTTTTTAAGCATTTACAGTCTTCCCCTATCATACAGCTTACTTTCAATGTGTGATGTTTTTTAAATAACCAACTATTTTTATTCAATATCTATTTATCTAATTTCTATTTAAAATCTTCCTTGCATCATCTTCTGCAATCAGCCTCTTCTTTGATAATTTTTGGAAAAATTTTCTCATCATACCCGATGCAATGTTTTTACATTCACCGCACATAATTGTGCCTTGTTTACAATCATGGTACATTTCTTTTAACTCAGCATCCGAACTAACAAGATGGTAAAGTAGCATTTCATATACAACACAATCTTCGGGAACACCTCCCAATCGGCGTTGATCTTCTAAACTCTCTCTTCCACCAGTCTTTGCAGATTTAACCTTCTTTTCAGCCATTTCTGGACTGTCACTTAAAAATATGGCAGTTTTTGGTTTACTGCTCGACATTTTATCCCCTGTCAAGCCTGTGATAAATCTATGGTAGGTTGATGAAGGGGCTATGAATTTATATTTATTTTTGAAACGTTCGGCAATATCCCTTGTTAGTCTTATATGTGGATCCTGGTCTGGACCAACAGGAACAACTGTGGGTTTAGGACCTCCAAACTCCTCTAACTGGGGATGTAATATATCTGCAACCTGTACCAATGGAACGTATAAATGTGAAATATTGGTTGATCCTGAAAATCCGTATATAGATTTCATTTCATTGAGATTAACTTTACGACCTAATATATAGGCAAGATCTTGTACTGCTTTATTTTCTGATTGGAGGTAGGTGTGTATATTTTTCTTTTTAAAATCCAGTCCCAATGCTATGTAGTTGGTTAAATACTCAGTTATTGCAAGTTTTCTAGATTCTTCAAATTCTATGCCCCTTGCAGAGTATGATTCCATATCTGCTATCGGAATATAGATGTCTGCTCCTTGTTTTTGGTACCATATCAACTGATCAACGATCATCTTATGACCAATATGCATTTTACCGCTTGGCATCATACCAGTAACAACAGCAAATCCACTTTTTTCATTCATTGCCTTTATTATCCGGCCATAATCTCTTTGCCCGAATATTATTCCTCTTTTCATTAATATTGGAGGATTATTAACGTCGTCCAGTAGATCTGAAAAGGGTTTAATTCCAAATTGTTCTATGAGTTTCTCATAGTCTAAAATCGCCGAACTCCACGGGTCTATCATTAAATCACCTTCGTAAACATTAAAATTTTATTAAATTTAAATCTGCTATTAAATGGTTGTTAATATTATTAAAATCCGTATTAAACAAAAGTATATGGGGAATTTAGGGTCTTGTCCATTCGACGTTGTAGTATGTTATATCATTTTCATCGTCTACAACTGCAAATAATAATTTTTTATTTACGCCATGAGCAACTCTAACATAACTTGACAGGTCAGACATCATGAATTTACTGTTTTCACTTGCAACCTTTACAAGATAATTTGAATGACCATCTCCAGGAGATTTACCCCGCTCATACAGCCTAAATTCCGACCCATACTTGAAACCGGTCTTAACAATATATCCTCTGTTACGAAGATCCTTAAAAACAATGTAATTAGTAAATGAGCCCTGTCCCCGTATGAGTTTAATAAGTTTCTCGATAGTTACATCATTTGAATCTATATTAACTTCTAATTTTCCTTTCTCCAATAGATAAAGAGCTTCAATAAGGGATAGTTCAAGTCCGTCTTCTGTCATGTTACCGTAGTGACTTTTTTCATGGATCTTTGCGATATTTCCTTCACGGACTATAACTAGATCTCCTGATAATTCTGAATTCATGATTCACCCATTAATGATTTTAAATTATTCCATTTATTTAATGTTACTATTCAAAGTCCTGTTATTCTAATACCTGCAAGCTTAATTCTATTACGAATGTTTAGATTGATTAAAAGAGGAGTAATTTTCTCAACAATCCTGGCATTTTCCAGTGGCCCGCATTCAATGGATCTAACTCCAGAAATTTTTTCTGCAAGTTCCATTACTATTGCGTTTGCTTGGGAGTCGTCACCAGAAATCAGACAATCACATTCTACATCTTCATTGATATTGGTAAGACTTGCTGCACTCAAATTACAGAAAGCAGATACAACCCTCACATCGTTACCTAAAAATGCTGCTGATCTTTCAGCTGCTGATCCTTCCCATAGATCAACAAATCTGGTTGGTTTACCACCTATACATCCTTCCAGTGGAACGGTTGCATCCACAAAGATTTTACCCTGAACATATTCTTTAATGCTTTTGAGTGTTATCATCTGTGCTTGGAGTGGTACAGTCAAAACAACAATATCACCATTAGTTGTTGCATCTTCATTAGTCATTGCCGAGAGATTAGGGAGATTTTCATCATTTAACATGTCTTTTATAAGTTTAACAGCATTTTCTGCCTTTTTAATATCTCTAGATCCCACGATAACATGTTCACCAGATTTTACAAATCTCAAAGCAAGTCCAAGTCCCTGGTCCCCTGTTCCACCAATTATTGCAATTTTCAATTAAACATCCCCTTCATTTTTTTATTATTCTCTTCTAATCCTAGTCTATATTATAGATAATATATAAAAAATAGGATTTACCCTCTGATGATAGATGGTTTTAGTGTTAGGTTTTTAATTTAAAGTTTATTAACGCTGGAATTAAAATTTTTAAGGAAGTATTTATGTCAACTAAGAATATTTCTAAAAAATTTAAAAAAGTTATAAATACACTTTTTTTGGATACCATTATTTTAAAATAAATTTTTAAAATTATTTTTGATGTAATCCAAACTTTCATTGACTGCTTCAGGATCCTTTACCTCTACAACTAAAATACCATTGTAATCCCTATTATTGAGCTCTTTAAAAAGAGATTTAAAGTCAATATTAACACTTCCAATGGCGTTATGGTTGTCATAACTTCCGTCATTGTCTGAGAGATGAACATGTTTTATAAGTGGGGATGTTAGCATTTCTGAAATTTCAAACCCCATATTATTGGCATGTCCAACATCGAGTGTTATGTATGCTCCTATCTCCCCAACCATTTTGTCAAGTTCGTTTATATCTCTACCTAATAATCCATCAATATCAGGCATGTTTTCAACACAGAGCATAACTCCTCTATCTTCAGCATATTTCGAACATTCTAATAGTGAATCCTTACTGTTATCAAGAATTTTTTCCCTAAAATTTTTCCCAAGTATTGGTATTTGTCCGGGATGTACAACAACTAAACCGGGTTCTATAGAAGATGCAAGGTCAATGGATTTTTTTATCTGGGATACAGAGGATCTTCTTATTGCATCGTTGTAGGATGCTATGTTGATATCAGACAAGGGTGAATGTACAGTAATTTTAATATTGTAAGAATCAACTACATCCTTCTCAATTGAATTATAGGGGTATTCATTTATGACTTCACAGTACTTCAAACCTCTATCCTCAAGGCATTCGAGTACCTTTTCAAACGGTTTTGGTGATAGTGCAAGTGTTGATACGCTGATATTCATTCACATAATCTCCCGAATTTTTAAATTACATTTAGTTAACATTTTTTTTATCATTTGCTTAACGCTGATGTCTTACTCATTTCGAAGCCGGGCATAAATAGGTATATCCCTTTTCATGGCATTTAATATGATGGTTGCAAGTTCAATGTCTTTTTTAATCTTAATAGTGCCTTTTTTGCCTACAGTAGCCGTGAACAAATATTCATTTTCGACTAAAATATCAAAGGGAGTGCCAACTGTATCTTTTCTGAAGTTAAGAACAACGTAGTTGCCTGAAATTTCGGTGTTGACCGGGAACATATCATCTGCTTCCTGTTCCTCAATGGGTTCAACACCTATACTTATACCTATCTTCCTTTCAACTTCGTCTATGGTCTTACCCTTCTTACCTATGAGTTTAGCAATATTCTTTTCATCTATATGGACAGTTGCACGTTTATCCGATTTCATACTAACTTCGACTTTTGCATCTGGGATCCTGTTACGTATTTCTTTGATTATTTCCCTTTCAGCAATTTTCTCTATCGGTGTTTTTTCGTAGGTTGTTGCACCCACATCCATAACAATTGTTTGTTCCCCGTAAGTATAAACTTCATGAGCCAAATCGCCCGTTTCAAAGTCTCTTATCTCTATTACAGGTCTTGAAAGGTCTGCTTCAACCATACCTGTCGGTACTTTTACTGTGAGTTTAATATCGAATATGGCTGCAACTCGTCCTTCATTAATAAATATGGTTGTGTCTACTATGGATGGTATCATTCCAAGTTCAACCCTTCCAATGATTCTTTGAATTGCATCTATTGGTCTGGTTGCATGTACAACACCTATCATACCAACGCCTGCCAGCCTCATATCCGCGAATATTCTGAAATCTTTGGTTTTACGCAGCTCATCATAAATGGTATAATCTGGCCGGACTAATAGGAGAATGTCAGCTGTTTTGCTCATATCCTTCTCTAAAGGTGCATATTGGGTTATTTCATCACCAACTTGTAGATCACGAGGTGATTCCATTGTCTTTACAATTGCTCCAATGTCTCTGCTATAAAATTCTGCTACAGCCTGTGCAAATGTTGTTTTACCCGCTCCTGGAGGGCCAGCTATTAATATGCCCTTTGCACTGTTTCTTAACCTGTCAACCAGTTTCTCTGGAAGTTTATAATCATCCATGGACACTTTGGTTATAGGTCTTACAACAGTTATCTCTACTCCATCTGAGAATGGTGGTCTTGCAATGGATATCCTGTACTCCCTGAATTGAACAACGGTTGCTCCTTCCATCTCTATTTCTATAAAACTGTTAAAATCACTTTTTGCCATTTCAGTAATTTCTCTTGCCATCTTTTCAAGTTCTAAATGTTTAAGTGGGTTTGGACTTATTTTAACCAGTTTTATATTTCCAGGTGTACCCTTTTTTGCCATGGGTCTGACATTTTCTTTCAGATGTATGGACATGGTTTCGTCGTCAAAATATTTGGCAATGGTAAGCTCTTTATATCCGATCATTTCTGGTTTAAGGTAAATTGCTTTTAATCCCTGTGCTTCTGCAACTTCTCTCTGTACCCTGTCGCTGGTTATAAGTATTGCTTCATACTCCCCTGCAGTGTCCCTGATCATGGCATCTATTTCACCACCTTTGGCAAGGGATATCTCATCGGGTGTGGGTCTTCGACCAACATAGGAAAGTTTTAATTTTCCCTCGGCACAAAGTTTTTGCAGTTGTTTGAGTTCACCTAAACCATTAAAACCAGTTTCTCGTCCTTTATTTGCCTGATTTTCAAGTTCAGATATAACTGCTTTAGGAACTATAACTTCGCNNACACTTGTATCTGGAACGATTTTCATCATTTCTCTCCGTAAACGTTTTCGGGATCAAATACTTTTTCTTTAACCAGTTCTAAGTTTCCACTATTTTCTTGAATTTTCCTGAAAAAACAAGAGTAATAACCTTCATGACATGCTCCGCCATTTTGTTTCACTTTAAGTAAAACTGCATCCTCATCACAGTCAGTTAATATTTCCTGCACTTCCTGTGTATGACCCGAACTTTCGCCCTTTAACCAAAGTTTGTTCCTGGAGGTGCTCCAGTAATGGGCTTTGCCAGTATCTATGGTTTTCATTAATGCTTCTTTGTTCATATAGGCAACCATTAGTACTTCGGAGTTTTTATAATCTTGTGATATTGCTAATATGAGTTGCTCACCACCCACTTGAAGTCTGAAATTAAGATCCAAATCTTTTTCATCCATTTACATCATCCCCAAATTTTTATTTTTGGACTTGTACTATTTTCCGATTTTATTTTTATTGAAAGATCAATTTGAGTTCTAAAATTTCTTTATTAAGTCTCTATTTTTTGTTTAAGCAATTCAGCAATGTTTATTATAGCGACAATTTCCTGTTCTCCACTGATCATATTTTTAACAGTTACATTACCTTCTTCGAGATCTCTTGCACCAACAAGAACAACGTAGTTGATCTTATGGCTGTCTGCATAGGATAATATTTTTTTAAGTTTTTTACCAACTAGATCAACATCTGTTGAAACACCATTTTTTCGGAGGTTTTGGGCTATTTCAAAGGCTTTAAGTTTTAAATCATTTTTTATTGGTGCTACGAATACTTCCACCGATGGTTTTGTTTTGATGATTTTTTCTTGTTTTTTAAGAGCATCCATAACTCTATCAAATCCGAATGCGAATCCTGTGGATTCAACATTTTCTCCACCAAATACCTCTATTAAATTATAGGTACCTCCACCACTTATCTGTTTTTGTGCGCCTAGACCATGTACATAAATTTCAAATACAGTTCCACTGTAATAATCCAAACCACGAGCAATGCCTAGATTTACCACGTAATCTGAAAATCCAAATGCTTCAAGAGATTTTAAAAGTTCCTCAAGCTCAGATAATGCGTTACAAGCATGTTCACTGCAGTTGATTAGTTCTTCAACATCTTTTATAATTGAACTATTTCCCTTCATTCCAATAAGCTTCAATAATAATTCCTTTGAATCATCATCTACTTCTATATCTTCGAGTAAATTTGCAAGCTCGTCTACATCACCTTTATCGATTATTCCCATGACCTGATCCTGCATATCCCCCTCGATATTTGCATCATTTAATATATTCCTCAGAATTCCTAAATTTCCGATGTGTATCTCGAAGTCTTTAAGTCCCAGTTCTTCCAGGCAATGTGCTGCCATGCTAATAACTTCGGCTTCGGATCCCGGTGACTTTCCACCTATTAATTCACATCCAAACTGCCAGAACTGTCTAAATCTACCTGCCTGTGGTCTTTCATATCTAAAGCAACTGCCAAAATAGTACATTTTAACGGGTTTTGGAGTTTTTTGGAGTTCTTTAATATACATCCTTGCTACGGGGGCTGTTAATTCTGGTCTCAGGGCCAAATCTCTCCCACCCTTATCTTGGAAGTGATAAATTTGATCCTTTATGCCTTCACCTGACTTGGTTGTGAAAAGTGAAAGTTCCTCGAAAATTGGTGTTTTAATTTCACCGTAACCATATATTTCAAATATTTGTCTCATGGTACTTTCAACGCATTTCCTTTCCTTCATTTCATTAAAAAGAAAATCACGTGTGCCTCTAGGTCTTTGTATCTCCATTTTCTCTCCTGCCTATTATAATCTGGATAATAATTTTTTATTAATTACAAATAGATAATATCAAGTTACCCTCTATTAGTTTGGTATCTTTTAAAAATATTTCACTAATTCAATAGAAATTTAATAGTGTAAACTATGGAATTCAGAATTTATTGGTTAGAATATTTTTTAATCGTAATGTTGAAGGTATTCTTCCATCATTTTTGGAAATGATTTTGCACTTAAAAATCTGAGCCCTAATCTTTCAGCCCATACTCTGATACCATCATCGGCTGCAACCACTCCGGCTCCAAGTTCCTTTGCTAGGAGGAGTACATCAAGATCAGGAGCACTGTCAAGTGTGCCTTTCCTTAAAGCTGCCCTATAACGTTTTCTAAAGTCCGTTATTGCTTTACTCAAAACATTGGCTTCAATATCTACTTTATTCTCCCCGCGGGACATCAAGACCAATGATTCTACAGCTGCTTCCCATATTGAACTTTCAGATATTCTCATGCCTTTGTTCATTCTTTCCCTCATATCCTGTACGTATTCGTAGAATATTTCCGAGGGAATTTTTGTGTCGTAACGATTAGGAGTTTTTTTAACGATCCATGTTTCAGCTTTGACCATGGTTTTATCAGGGCATTCATAACGTGCCATATAATCTGAAAATTCTTTATAAGTGATTGGTGGCATGTGACAGCTTATGTTGAGTTTTATCCGGGACTTTGCAATCAAATCCATCAACATATCCACAGTCTTTAAAAGATTACCTTCTCCATAGTCATCACGAAGTTGTGTATCTGTAAAAGCAGTAGTATCAAGAACAAACCTCTGTTTTGCAAGCATTTTACACCTCTAACCAATCTTCATTATAAATTTATATTTCTTAATAAATATACGCAGTTGTATGGAAATATATATTGACTAATGTATAAAAGAATTTCTAAATCAATGGTTTTTAGTAGACCATTATAGAATCAGCTCTAAATAGAGTGGTTAACAATCTTATTAAACTAATATTTCTAAAAATTAGTAGAATGTGGAATATTTCAAAATTATTGAAAAGATAATTCCATAAAAAAAAATAATATTGAGTGAAAATTTTTAGCATTATAGTGCGCTGTAAAAAAAAAAATTTTACATTTTTTTCTTAAGCATTTCCCGCATATTTTTCAAGTAATCCAATTCAACTTCGGTCATAGCTATTTTTTTATCAAGTTTCAAAGCAAATAACATCATCATATCTTCTTTACTCATCTCTTCCATCATTTTTTCACTCATCATACCCATTCCGCCCATCATATTTTCTTTTTTTTCCATCATGTTTTCAACCTCTCAGTAAAATATCTTTCATTTAATACTAAAAAAAATTTAGATCTTTTTTTTAAATTGCTATGTCATCTTATTCCACTTTTTTACAATATTATGCATCATAATAAATAAATATTTTATGATTGAAATACGTTTAGAATCCACCAACTATTAATTACAATTAAAAATAAACTATAATCCTATGACAAGGAAAACTATTCTTTGCTACGGCGACTCAATTACATGGGGTTACAACCCTGCCAGTCCCAATAGGATGGCATTTGATGAACGTTGGACCGGATTGCTAGCTAAAGGATTAGACGAAGATTATAAAGTTATAGAAGAAGGACTAAATGGTAGAACTACAATTAGGGATGATCCATTTAACAGCAGTTATAAAAATGGTTTGAAATATTTAATTCCTTGTCTTGAAAGTCATAAACCCATAGATTTGTGCATTTTACTCCTGGGAACTAACGATCTAAAAACAAGATTTGGATTATCTACAAATGAAATTGCTCACGGAATTAGAATACTAGTAGATACCATTAAGAAAAGTGCAGCTGGTCCCGGTGGCTTGGCACCCAAAATTCTTCTGATGGTACCACCATATATTAAAAAGCTTAACAATTTTCCAGACGAATTCGAAGATTCGTATCAAAAATCAGATAATCTACCGCATCATTATGCACTGATAGCTAAAGACTATAACTGCGAATTTCTTGATACATCCAAGATAATTGTAGCCAGCGAATTAGATGGTGTACATCCGGATGTGGGTGAACATCTTAAACTTGGAAATGCAGTCATTGAAATGGTTAAAACAATCATGGGCAACTAAAAGGACATGGTATCATATAATTCAAATAAAAATCATATTAAATATATAAATTAAAACAACTTTAGGAAGTAACTTTAAATGATAACAGGCAAAACAAGTGTTTTTGGGATTATTGGCGACCCGGTGGAGCATTCATTATCACCTGGAATGCACAATGCAGCATTTAACAGTGTGGGATTGGATCATATCTACGTACCCTTCAAGGTGAAAACAGGGGAACTCGAAGATGCCATAAATGGAGCCCGTGCAATGGGAATCAGGGGATTAAATATTACAATACCTCATAAAACAGAGGTTATCAAATATTTAGATTATCTAGATATTGCTGCAGGATTAATAGGCGCTGTCAACACGATTGAATTCGGTGAAAATGGGGCAATAGGCCATAATACAGATGGTATAGGTGCAATAAGAGCAATTGAGGATGTTACACCTGTAAAGGGAAAGAAGATTATCGTATTGGGTGCAGGAGGAGCTGCAAAGGCAATTACATTCCAATTACTCCTTAATGAGGCAGACAGTCTCGTAATTTCGAACAGGACAATAGGAAAAGCTCAAGAACTCAAGGATGATCTAATTGAAAAACTTGATCAGGAAGTTATAACAACAGATCTCGGCACCGAACTAGAAAGAGAACTTGAAGATACAGATATTCTAATAAACACCACTCCAATAGGGATGTATCCCAATATTAATCATAAACCATTAGTAACTGCAGATATGATGCATAGAGATTTGATAGTTAATGATATAGTTTACAATCCACTTAAAACTGGACTTATAATGGAAGCTGAAAAGGTAGGTGCAAAAACCATCTCTGGCATTAAGATGTTAATGTATCAAGGAATTGAATCGTTTAGAATATGGACTGGAATTGAACCACCTATTGAAGTTTTCCAAAGTGCACTTTTAAAGGAACTGAATCTGGAAAAATTCTAATGGTATTCATTGTCAGAGTTAATTAATATTGAAAAAATCATTTAGTGGAGGAGTTCTATGGATAATATTCCTGTTACAGATAATCATATACATGTAGATCCTTTAAATGGTGAAGGACCAATTGATGTGGCTAATAAATTCCAGAGAGCAGGTGGTAGCTGCATGATAGTTCCTAATAAACCTACTTGGACAGTAAACGAGAACTGTTCTTTTCAGGATGCAATGGAAATGGTAATAGAATATGTTGAGGATATTAATAGAGAAACAAATGTTAAAGCCTTTGCTGTGGTAGGTGCTCACCCTGCAGAACTTTCCCGTAGAGTCAAATCAGGTATGGATATTGATACTGCCGAGTTATTGATGCAAAATGCACTTGAAATAGCTCAGAAATTAGTTTTGGAAGGAAAAGCTGTGGCTATTGGGGAAGTTGGAAGACCTCACTACGATGTATCGCCACAAGAACTAGAGGCTCACAACAGATTAATCATCCACGCCATGGAACTTGCAAAGGATGTGGGATGTCCAGTTCAGCTTCACACAGAAACAGCTGGCACAGAACAATTTTTAGAATTTGCTAAAATGGCAGATGAAGTTAAAATTCCTAGAAACAAGGTTATAAAACATTTTTCAGGTGCATATGTTCTTAAATCAGAAAATCATGGACTTACCCCTTCTTTGATATCAACCAAGGATGTTATAAAAGAAGGGCTTAAAAAAGGGAAAAATTTCTTGATGGAAACTGATTACCTTGACGATAAAACTCGCCCAGGAGCAGTGTTAGGTCCAAAAACAGTTCCAAGACGTACAAATGAACTTATAAGGCAAGGATTATTAGATGAAAAAGATGCCTATAAAATCCATGTTACCAACGTTGAAGATGTTTACGGTGTTGATCTAGATGTCTGATTTTATATCCTAAAAACTTTTTTTTACATAAAATAAATTATCTTCTAATGCCCACCACTTATTAGGAAGCTTACAACCCCAATAAGAACGCCTATTAACACGATTTCAATACTAGTTTTTACAAGGCTTTTTCTCGATACTTTCCCTAGATAAATACCTAAAATCACCAGAGCGAAGAAACAGAGAGTTATTGTAGTTAAAGTTGCTGTGGTCCTGTTTGGGAGTAAAATAAACGGTAAAACGGGTACAAATGCACCAATAAAACTTGAAAAACCATGTACAAACATACTCATATAAACTCTTTTTTTAGCCTGTCTGTGTATCAGTGTATCGTCAAGGGCTCCTTGTTGAATTACCATCTTTTGCTCGAGTTCCCGTAGATTACGTGCTTCTTCAGCTCTTTCACCTATGAAGGATCCAAAAGCATTTGATAATGAAAGTGCTATACCTCCACTTAAACCTGTAATACCAATTACATAGTTTGGAATATCTAATCCACCTGCACTGGCAACCCCACTTGCTGCTAGAGTTACTCCCATAACTGCAAGTATTCCATCAAGTGTTCCTAGAGCAATATAACGGCTCATTTTTAGATATTCCTGTATAAATTCATTTAGTTTCATTATAAAAAATTCTCCCAAAAATTATAATTAATCCACTGCATACAACAGATATTCAGCCATAACTTTCTTAAATTTTCGCATATTTTGATCGAACAAAAAAAATATATTAATTTTTAATGTAGGTAAAAATAATCATCCCCTTCCCAGATCTTTATGTGCCCTTGCTAGATGACCTGCTGCCAGTGCACCCATCAAGGAAAGTTCGCCTGCTAAAACTGTTCCTGATATGATCTCTGCAAACTTCCCAACTTTGCCAGCCCCATAAACTCCCATTATATCTAGGCATTCTTTGGCTGTTTCAAGTCTGGTTCCCCCTCCAAAGGTGGCAATAGGCACATCTGGAAGTGTAACTGCGAAGTAGAGATCTCCATTAACTTCTTCAGCTACAGTAATTCCTAGACTCCCTTCTACAATATGGGCTCCATCTTGACCTGTTGCTAGGAATATAGCACCTATCATATTGGCGTAATGTGCGTTAAAACCCATACTCCCTGCAATTGCAGATCCTATTAAATTTTTCGTGATATTAACTTCTACAATGGCTTCAGGTGTTGTTTTAAGTTTCTTTTCAACTACTTCCCTTGGAATGGTAATTTCTGCAATTATACTTTTACCACGACCTTCAATAAGGTTCAATGCAGAGGGTTTTTTATCTACACACAAATTACCACTCAGAGTTACCACATGGGCAGATGTTTCTTTAACCAATGTTTCCAGAGCAGTTTCGGTTGCTATGGTAACCATATTCATACCCATACTGTCTCCTGTGGTATAAACAAACCTGGGATAAACATATTTCCCAACTACAATAATAGGATCTATTTTAATAAGTTTACCGTGTCGAGTAGTTTTCTCAGCAGCTTCTTTAAGATCCTTGAAATGTTTTATTATCCAATTCCTTACCTTCAGTGCCTCAACAACAGATTCTGTTTTGATAATAGGGGCTCTAGTCATTTTATCATCAATTATTCTTGCTGTTGTACCGCCTGATGCTTTTATAACAGAAAATCCCCGGTTTACAGATGCAAGAAGTGCACCTTCTGATGTTGCTAGTGGAACATAATAATCGCCATCAGCATGTTC
>PLTK01000201.1:14842-16096 GCA_003164415.1 Methanobacterium sp.
GGGTTTTTGATATGGTTTCAACAAATTTTCTACGTATATCCACAGATTCTTTGATTGTTTCTGTGTAGTTTTCTATTTCATGAAGTTTAATATCTCCATTCAATAGTTTTTTTATGATTTCGTTTTCTTCTACCATTTTACTCACTTTAAAAGATTAATATTTTAAATTTTAATGAAGCCCAAATGATGAATATTCCATTGATGAATCACTAAAAATTAGTTATCTCTAAATAATATTTACATATTTTGATATGGATATCTGGTTATTATAACAATTTATAAAAGCTCCCAGATCATATCTGCAATTTCTGAAGGTCTATCAGCCACATAAACACCAGAATTTTCCAGTGCTTCAATTTTACTTGCAGCAGTACTACTATTTCCCTCAATTATCGCACCTGCATGTCCCATTCTTTTACCTGGGGGAGCTGTTACTCCAGCAATGTATGCTACAACCGGTTTGGTGATATTTTTGTTTATATATTTTGCTGCTATTTCCTCTGCATTTCCACCGATCTCACCTATCATTACCATGGCTGCTGTGTCATCATCGTCTTCAAACCTTTGGAGAACATCTGCAAAGTCAAGCCCAACAACAGGATCCCCACCTATTCCTATACATGTACTTTGGCCCATTCCTGAATCAGTTACTTGATTTGCCACTTCGTAAGTTAAAGTTCCACTTCTTGAAACTATTCCCACATTTCCTTCGTTGAATATATGTGTTGGCATAATTCCTAGCTTTCCAACTCCTGGACTTATTATTCCGGGAGTGTTCGGGCCTATAATTGTTGTTTTTTCCCTTTTTGCATATTCCACTATCTCCATTGTGTCGTGTACTGGGATGTGTTCTGTAATTATTACAGCAAGATCTAATTGGGATATAGATTCAAATGCTGCATCCTTAGCAAAGGGTGCAGGCACAAATATTATTGATGCGTTGATGTCATGCTCTTCTTTAGCTTCTTCAATGGAATTATAGATGGGAAGTTCACCAATGTTTTGACCACCCTTACCAGGACTTGTTCCTGCAACTATTCTGGTGTTGTAGTTTAACATTTGTTCAGTGTGAAATGATCCCTGTTTCCCTGTAATTCCCTGAACAACACATCTGGTGTTTTTATCAAGAATTATCATTATTGTCACGCCCTAAAATTTTTATTATTACTGTTAAAATATTTTAATTAACGTTTTTATGAAATTATCATCCTAAAATTCTCATTCTTTGCGATAGTGGAACTGCAAGATCCATAA
>PLTK01000242.1 GCA_003164415.1 Methanobacterium sp.
TTCCAATTTTAGAATCCATCTTACTAGGTCCGCCACCCCACTCATTTATAACAGATGGATCCACTAATGCATTCCATACTTTATCAACGGTCGCAGAAATCTTATACACCTTTTTAATGGTTTTTTTCATTTACTAATACCCTCCACCTAGTATAACTATGTTTATTTAATCTGTTCAATCATATAATTAAAAATTTTCAATAAAAAAAATATTTATTGGTTAAACAACTACAATAGACTTCTAAACATCTTAAATTTAAATATTTATAAACATCAATCAGCTAAATGATGATATGTATTTGATTTTTTATCAATTATTATAATAGTATGATTATTGGAGATTATTATCCCAAAATTAAATAGGAAATATTAATTAATGTTAAAAAAAGATAATAATTATGAAAACTTTACTTGTTTATTACTCCAGAACTGGCAATACACGTAAAATAGCCAATACAATTTCAGAATCTATAGAATGTGACATCGAAGAGATTGTGGAAAAAGATAAAAGAAAAGGCATTATAGGATATCTTAAATCGGGTTATCAAGCATCAAGGGGTAAGGCTGAACATATTGAGGATTCAAAATATAAAATATCTAATTATGATCTTTTAATAATAGGTACTCCTGTCTGGGCTGGAAAAATGTCCGTTCCTGTGAGAACATATTTAAAGAAAAATATGAATAAAATACCTCTATTAGCATGTTTTTGTACTACTAACCGTTCGGGTATAGAAAATACAATTGAGGATATGGGAAATTATGTAAATACCACTCCTTTAGCATCCTTTGGGGTTAAATCGTCCGATATTAAGAATGGAACTTACAAAAATATTATTGAAAAGTTTGCCCTAGAAGTAATTTAAAAATGTTCTACAATAAAAATTTTATATTCTTTTTTTTCTAATAATTAACTTATATTAATCTTAGTTTTTATACTAAATAAATGATCAAAGTGCAAATAACTAAATTTTGTTAAAGTGGTGATCAACAGTGTCAAAGAATGTATTTCAAAAAGATGTTTCTATAGTCATTTGTGGTGAAGCAGGTCAGGGTATTCAAACTGTAGAATCCATATTAATCCAAGCAGTTAAATTTGGAGGATACCATGTTTGCTCCTCAAAAGAATACATGTCTAGAGTTAGAGGAGGAGAAAACTCCACAGAAATACGTGTATCTTCAAAAAGAATATATGCATATGTCAATAGAATTGATATACTAATTGCTATAAGTGAGGGAGCGATAGATCACCTTAAAGAAAGGATATCTGACAATACTATAATAATTGGGGATGAAGAAACTTTAAAATACGTGGAAAAAGAAGATATAATAAAAATTCCTTTTCTTAAAATTGCAAGAGACATCGGAGGCCCCATATACGCAAATGTAATTGCTGCTGGAGCCATTTCAAAGATTTTAAATATCGATAAAGAAATTTTCGATGAGTGCCTAACCAGCATGTTTGGAAGAAAAGGTGAAAAAATCCTTAACGGAGACCTAAAAGCAGGTGATGAAGGTTATAAAATCGGGGAAAACATTATAAAATCAGATAAAATCAAAATTGAAATAGATAAAGATGCTAAAATTAAAGATGAACTCTTGTTAGAGGGAACAGAAGTTGTGGGAATGGGATGCATTGCAGGTGGATGCAGATTCATGGCATCCTATCCAATGACCCCCGCATCTGCACTCCAAGTATTTATAGCTAAATACAGCGAAGACTTTAATATAATTTTTGAACAATCTGAAGATGAGATATCTGCCATAAATATGGGGTTAGGAGCATTTTATGCAGGTGCAAGAGCATTAATAGCAACATCTGGAAGTGGATTTGCACTCATGGAAGAAGGTGTAGGTTTATCCAGAATAAACGAGACACCCATAGTAATATATCTGGGTCAACGTCCAGGGCCGGCAGTCGGACTACCCACCCGTACATCCCAAGAAGATTTAGATCTAGCACTATATGGACATGGTGAAACTCCCAAGATCATATTTGCCCCTGGTAACCTTGAAGATGCATTCTATATATCACAAAGAGCCTTTAATATTGCAGACAAATATCAGATTCCTGTTTTTATACTTTCAGATCAGTATTTTGCAGACATATACTACAATATTCCATCAATAGATTTAGCTAACGTGAAAATTGAAAATCATGTCATTAAAACTAATGAAAATTACAAGAGATATGAATTAACAGATGATGGAATATCACCACGTGGAATCCCTGGATTTGGGGATGGAGTAGTTGTTGTTGATCCACATGAACATGATGAAAAGGGGCACATAACAGAGGATCAAAATATAAGGACAAAAATGGTTGATAAACGACTTAAAAAATTTGAAGGAATTAACAAAGATTCAATTCCACCAGAACTTATTGGATCGTCAGATTACAATATTCTAATAATAGGTTGGGGGTCAACATACGGTATCATAAAAGAAGCATTAGAGAATCTTAACCGAGAGGATGTTGCGTTTTTATATTTCAAACAAGTTTATCCTTTGCACGGTAGCACAATAAAATATCTTGATAAAGCAGATAAGACAATTATCTTTGAAAATAATGCCGAATCCCAATTTGCTAATCTCATAAAACTTCAAACAGATTTTAAGATAGATAAAAATATTTTAAAGTATAACGGAAGGCCGTTTTCTGTTGAAGAAGTTACAGAAAGCTTAAAAAACTTCATGGATGTGGTTTAAAATGAAACCAGAGGTATATGATATTGAAGATGTTGATATTGCTTGGTGTCCTGGTTGTGGGAACTTTTCAATTCTTAAGAACTTAAAAATAGTTTTAGCTGAACTTGAAATTGACCCTCGGGGTTTGGTACTTGTATCTGGAATAGGTCAAGCGGGTAAATTTCCACATTTTCTTAAATCACATACATACAACAGTCTTCATGGCAGAGCTCTTTCTCCTGCAACAGCAATAAAAGCAGTAAACAAAGACCTTAAAGTTATAGTTACAACAGGTGATGGGGACATGTATGGGGAGGGAGGTAACCATTTCATGCATACCATACGTCGAAATCCTAATATAACTTGTATAGTGCATGATAATATGGTTTACGGTTTAACTAAAGGTCAGGCATCGCCTACAACCCTTCGGGGTATGAAAACATCCTATCAGATTGAGGGCGTATCCGAAGAACCATTTAATCCATTAGCAGTTGCCATTGCTTTAGATGCATCCTTTGTGGCAAGAACTTTCTCTGGAGACGCTGAACATATGAAAGAAACATTCAAAGCAGCTATAAATCATAAAGGCTTTTCACTTGTGGATGTATTTCAACCGTGTGTATCATTCAATAAAATAAATACATATCAATGGTTTAAAGAAAATACTTATCATCTTGAAGATTCCCATGATCCCTACAATAAAAATGAAGCATTTGATAGGGCCACAGAAAAAGATAGATATCCATTAGGAATTTTCTATAAGAACAGTGATAAGAAAACTTTTGAAGAGACTTTAAGTGTTTATACTGATGATGATTTACCTTTATATGAAAGGCAAGTTGATATGCATAAATTAGAGGATTTAATTGAATCTAAAAGGAGACTTTAACCAATTTTTTTAATTTTATTTTACTTTCTCAATTTTTAATATATTTTAACGATTACACAATATATACTCCTATTTTAATTATGACGATATTTTTTTATCGATTCATTATTTTAAATATTACAAGGTGTCTATTCGGATTTTTCAGTTTATATCACTTTATTACACTATCTCGCATCCTAAAAACCATAAAATAATTATATATGATTGAACAAAATTATTATTGGAGATGAAATGAGTTTGAGGTGAAAAAAATGGTGGAAACAAATCAAGCTAATGGTGGATCGCTTCTGGGACTTGCTATAATTTTCTTAATTATTTTGCTACTGTTCCCAGCTTTCGCTCTTTGGTTATTGTACGTTGCAATTGTTGTAATGTTAATTGCAGGTATTATATCATTAATTGCGGGATAAATTTCTTAAAATGTTGGGAAATAAAATTATTTTTTCCATTTTTTTTTTAAGCGCTAAATTTAGGTGATTCATTCATTTAGAGTTATAATCAACAATTTAATTAATAATTTTTACAATCATTCCAGTTTAGATTTATTTTAAAGTTTTCTTGTAAAATTTCTTTTAATCCTCTCGATCTGAATTTTAGATATTTATAGTTTTGATGATTATGTGAATACATTTAAATATGAATTATCATATATGTATTGTAAAGATGTATTGTATGTATAGAGAGGTAATGTTAATGACCGATAATAAAAGTAAATCGTTTTATGGTTCTGTTAAGGTGGGTGAAAGAGGACAGATTGTTATTCCTAAAAAAGCTCGAGATGAATATGATATTAAAGCAGGAGATAGTTTAATTGTTTTTGGAGATAACAAAAAGGTTATAAAAATAATGAAAGCGGATATGATGAGAGATTTCGCACTTAAAGTATTGGAAGAACTGGATAATAATGAATAGAATAAAATTATTCAATTCAATATTCATATTATTAAATAATTTTATGAATACCTTATTTTAATGCATCAAATTATAAATATAAGATGTATTTAACTTTGGAATCTCTTAATATAAGATTTTAATGACTGGTACTTGAATAACGATTAAATAATAATTATATTCATAAAATCCTATTTAATTACTTATTTAATCAAATTTTATATCATATAATCAGTTTTTAAGGTGATGATAATGATTCGAAATAATAAAAAAATATTTAATATTAATTATAATAATGGTGGTGAATGGTTTGGAATATAAATGGACAGCTATGGCTATCGTGTTCATAGCATCTATAATGGGAAGTATAAACATGAGTATCGTTATGATTGCTCTTCCCGCAATATTTAATGGAATTCAAATTAATCCATTGAATTCATTTCAATATCTCTTATGGATTTTAATGGGTTACGGACTGGTTACCGCTACACTACTCCTAAGTTTTGGTCGTATATCAGATATGTACGGACGAGTAAAGATGTTCAGATTAGGATTTTTAATATTCAGTCTAGCATCTATACTACTGTATCTAACACCTTCAACAGGTGATACCGGTGCATTAGAAATTATAATATTCAGGATAATACAAGCAACTGGTAGTGCACTATTAATGGCAAACAGTGCAGCCATTCTTACCGATTCATTCCCCTCCACTGAACGAGGAAAAGCATTAGGTATAAACACAGTTGCAGCAATATCAGGAGCATTTTTAGGCTTGATTCTTGGAGGTATACTCGCTGTATTCAATTGGAGATATGTATTTTTAGTGAGTGTACCATTTGGGCTTATTGGGACAGTATGGTCATATTATAGGCTAAAAGAACTATCAATCAAGGCAGAAAAAACTAAACTAGATTTATGGGGTAATATCACATTCGTATTAGGCATAACCCTCATACTTGTAGGTGTTACCTACGGATTAATACCATATGGAAACAGTCCAATGGGATGGAGCAATCCATGGGTAATATCATCTATGATAATTGGATTAATCTCGTTGATCCTGTTCCCATTTGTTGAAAATAGGGTTGAATCTCCTATGTTCAGATTGGATCTATTTAAAAATAAGAGTTTTGCATATGCAAATATTGCTGGATTATTGGGTGCATTGGGTAGGGGTGGTATGATGTTCATGCTCATATTACTATTGCAGGGTATATGGTTACCGCTACATGGATACAGTTATGCATCTACCCCATTCTGGGCAGGTGTTTATATGTTACCATTAACCGCAGGTATTTTTATTATGGGACCAATTTCAGGAATATTATCCGATTCTTATGGCCCACGTTGGATTGCAACAGGGGGAATGGTTATAGTTACTATATCCTTCCTGATCTTAGCGACACTGCCATTTAATTTCAGTTATCTGGAATTTGGCTTAGCCCTACTCCTGATGGGAGTTGGAGGGGGGATGTTCGGTTCACCAAACAGTGCTTCCATAATGAATTCTGTTCCATCTGAGGATAGGGGTGTAGCTTCAGGAATGATGTACACCATAATGAACACAGCATTTACAGCTAGTATGGCTATATTTTTCACCATAGTAATTGTTGGAATAACCCAAAGATTCCCTGATGCAATGACGACATCACTGGCAAGCATTGGTGCAATTAATTTAGCTCCAGTTTTAAGCAATATTCCACCTACTTCAGCACTGTTTTCAGCCTTCCTAGGTTACAATCCTGTTAATGCAATATTGGGTGTTTTACCATCATCATTTGTGGCTTTAATACCTCATTCAACATTAAACACGTTAACTGGTTCAACATGGTTCCCATCAACACTTGCAA
>PLTK01000033.1 GCA_003164415.1 Methanobacterium sp.
CAAAGGGGAAGTATAGCAAATTTCAAAATAACAGGATCAGTTGCAACAGCAACCAATAAAGGGGTTCTTGTACATCCCGCAGCAAGCGAAGATGAACTTGAATCCATAGAAAAACTGTTCAAAACACATGTAGATGTGGGAACCGTTAATAATGGTACACAGCTAGTGGGTGCTTGTGCAGTTGCTAACTCCAATGGAGTTATGGTTGGTCTGAATACAACAGGTCCTGAACTTGCAAGAATAGAGGAAGCATTAGGTTTTCTTGAGGGATACTTATGAAGACAAAGATATTTAAAGTTCAGGGAAAATTCATGATGGGCCGAGGCCTTAAACACTTCACTAAGGAATTAAAAGCCGTAAGTGAAGATGACATACGCGAAAAAATATATTCTGAGTTTGGAAGCAAACACAGGATAGGTAGAAGTAAGATATTCATAGAGGATATCAAAGAGATCTCATTGGATGAAGCACAAGATCCAATTATAAAAGCATTATCCAACGGGTGATCTAATGGAAGACAGACAAAGACTCGAATCAATGGTGAACGAGCTTAACGCATATCAACAACAAGCAGAAGTTCTTCAGCAGCAGATTGATTCTTTAAACGCTACAATTACCGAACTTTCAGTTGCAATGGATACTTTATCCACTATTAAAGGAGAAGACAATAAAGAAACGTTGGTACCTATCGGTGCTGGATCCTTTCTTATAACTGAACTTAAAAACACCGAGGAAGTAATAATTGGACTTGGTGCTGGGGTAGCTGTTAAAAAGAAGATAGACGATGCAAAAGACACTATCACCGAACAAAAAACGGAACTTGAAGAACTTAGAGAAAAGATGTCTGCAGATCTCCAAAAGATAACCCAGTACATCATGAAGAAGAGTCCTGAAGCAGAGGAACTCATGAAACAAATAGAAGGAGAAGAATAAAGATTATCCTTTAATCTTTCTATTATTCCTTTAATCATTCTAATAAATATTATAATCTATTTTAAATTTAGGGGAGTGAAAACTCTTTGTTTGAATCACTTAAAAAGAAGTTTACCGGTACCATAGGAAAAATATCAGATAAAATAACCGAGGAAGAAAAATTAGAAGCCTCAGAAACCAAATCTTCTGAAACAATTGGGGAATCTAAAAACCTCAAAGAACCTATCAAAGAAGAATCTACTGATAAAACCGAAGAAAAAGTTTCCGAATCTGAGAAAGAAACCAAATCTGGATTCATGGGATTTCTAAGGGGTAAACCAAAAACATCTGAACAGGATAAAGATAATTCTAGTTTATCATCTGAAACAGAATCTGAACTTGAGAAATCTGAAGATGTGGTAGATGCTGAAACTGCAGAAGCTACAGAGGATGAATCGGAAAATTCTGGAATATTTTCATTTGTACGTCATAAAACCATCTCTGATAAAGATATAGATGATATTTTATTTGAATTAGAAATGGCATTATTAGAGGGCGACGTTGCAATGGAAGTTGCTGAGAAGATCATCATATCTGTTAGAGAGGATTTAGTTGGTCGTAAGATCAAACGTAGAAATGATGTAGCTGATTTCACAAGGGAAGCACTAAAAAAGGCAATTGAAAATATTCTTGATATCGAAGGCAGGGACATAAATGGTCTGCTGGAGGAAGCTAAAAAAACTGGCGAACCACTCAAGATCATGTTTGTTGGTATCAATGGTACTGGTAAAACCACAACCATAGCTAAAATATCCACATATTATATTGAAAAGGGATACACTCCGGTAATTGCTGCATCCGACACATTTCGTGCAGGTGCAATTGAACAGATAAGTCATCATGCTGATAAGTTAGGTGTTAAGATAATAAAACATAAGAAAGGAGCCGACCCAGCAGCTGTTGCATTTGATGCTGTTGAACATGCCAAGGCCAAGGGTAAAGAATTGGTTTTAGTGGACACTGCAGGCAGAATGCAGACAAATGTTAATCTAATGGATGAGATGAAAAAGATTAAAAGGGTAATAAAGCCTGATCTTATTATATACGTTGGAGATGCATTAACAGGAAATGATTCAGTTGAACAAGCTCAGAAATTCGACGATGCCGTTGGCATAGATGGAATAATACTTACTAAAGCAGATGCAGATGCTAAGGGTGGCGCAGCACTTTCTATAGGTTATGTTATACAAAAACCTATACTATTTCTGGGTACAGGCCAATCATACTCGGATATAATGGAATTCAAACCAGAGTGGATGGTTGAACAGATCATTGGATAGAAAGTTCAGTAAAATCAAATTACTCCTATTTTTCTAAACATAAATAAATTAAATACAAATAAAAAAAATAATATCTTNNAATATCTTAATCGATCATTCTTTCTTTTACTTGTTCTTGATCGAGTTTAAGTATTAAATAATCGCCCATTGCACTTATATCTTCATTGGATACCATTAAATTCTTTTTACTAAGAGCATTTCCTGATGTGACAATTATATCCTGTATAATGCAACCCTTTGGATCTATTGCCATATCCGTTACTTTCCCAACTTCCATCCCATCGATAGATACAACGGTTTTTCCAGTAAAATCATTGAATCGGGTACCATTTCCAAGATTGTCATCAATTTTATCAACTTTATGTTCTTCAATCTCAGTTTTATCAAGCTTTAACTGCACGTAATCTCCAACTTCAGCTATATCATTGTTTACAACAGCCACATATTTTTTATTAAGTGCAGATCCTGTTGCTATAAATATCTTATTCACTAGACATCTTCCAAATACAACAGCTATATCATCAACTTTACCCACTTCATTTGCTTCTTTATCTAAAACTTTCATTCCTATAAACTCATTGGCTTTCATTTTTCATTCTCCTGCCTGGAAATTCATGATTCAGTATAAAATATGCATACTTAACTATGTATTTAGTAGTATAAGAAATTTGTTTTTATATAAAATATTTATTATGGTCGCGTTCCACAATAAACAACCAATCCATAGTACTTCCATACAACATCAATGCTTTTAAATCCTTTTTCATAAAGCCATTCAAGATGCTTAATTAAAGGTGCTGGAAAATCTTCTTCAATTTGTTTAGGGAGCCGTTTTTCCCTTACTTCTTCTTCTGGTAGGTTTTTAAGCATGAAATCGATCCATTTTTCCCTATAAATCTGGCTTAGTTTTTCATTTGAACCAAGCACAACATCAGAGTTTAAGAATACTCCTCCTCCCTTAAGTGCTGAAAATATTTTACTGTAGAACTTTTTTTTATCTTTGTCGGTTTTAATGTGATGAAGGGCAAGTGACGAAACAATTACATCATATTTTTCTTCAAAATCAAATTCCGAAAAGTCTCCTGTATAATATTCTATGTCTGTGTAGTTTTGGAGTTTAATTTTTGCCATCTGTATCATGTTTTCGGCAATATCAATACAGCTAATTTTAGAATTGGGATATCTTTCTTTAACTGCTTTTGTAATGTTTCCTGTTCCGCTGCCCAGATCAAGAAGTTTAAACTCTTCAAATTTATCGAAGGGAATTACAGACACCATACAACTTATCATATCATCATATCGTGGTATTAACTTTAGAATGGTATCATCAAATTCTTTTGCTTCTTCTTCGAAGTGTTCTTTAACGTTATCCATTTTTTCTCTCCTATAAATTAAATTAAATATTTTCCTGTTTCATATTAGATTATACATATCAATTATCATAAATTTAGGGGTAGATAACTAAATTTTGAGAATAGATTTAAGCGTTTAAATTTAAAATAGAAAGTAACAGACTAAACTTTAGATAGAGAGGTAAAATCATATGTTAGGTGAAAATGAACTTATAAAACTATTTCCAGATTTTAAAGAACTCGTACAACCTTCTGGAATTGATTTAAGAATTGATGAAGTTTTTTTACAGATAGGTGCAGGATCGTTGATTGATAATGAGAAAAATCTTCCTGAAATTGAAAAGTTAGAACCACCCATTTATGTATTAAAACCTAAAACAGCATATCTTGCAACTATCGATAGAAAAATAAAAATTCCTAAGGGATGTTCAATGTTATATTTGCCACGATCTACACTCCTTAGATCTTTTGTGTCGGTACATACAGCTGTTGGGGATCCTGGGTTCTATGGAACATTGCAATTCATGTTATACAACTATGGAGAATTTGATTACACAGTTAAACAAGGTGAGAGAATAGCTCAAGGTGTTGTATTTGACGTTACAGGTTCTGGAGAATATAATGGGAGTTATCAAGAAAAGGAATAATATTATTCCCCATTACCTTTTTTTTATAAAGATAACCTAAATTAATGCAATGTAAAATTCAAACTTAGTTATCCTAGTTTTTAATGAGTCCTTCCAGACGTTTTATGGCATTGTATCGATCTTTTTTCTCGAGTTTAGCTTGTTCCAATGCATCTTTCAGAGTTTGTATTGAATGATCGTATACTTCACGGTCAACAGGATATGGATACCCATCTTTTCCCCCGTGGGTAAAACTGTACTTCACAGGATCCTCCCAGCTTGGTTTAGACCCATACACAAGATCTGATATCAATGCAAGGGCCCTAATCTTCTTTGGACCCATACCTTCGAGAGAAATCAACTCTTCATAGTTTGATGGTTGAAGTTCCCAAGCACGTTTTAAAACTTGGAATTCACGATCAGAAATATCTTGGTCCAGCACAGGATGATGGCGTGGCATATTAAATTCATTAAAATAATTATCAAGCTTCATCTGTGACTTGGAAATTAAGGGTGTTCTATCTTTGAAATATTTCTTCAAGTGTTCTGGATTATCACATATAAGATCAACACTGATATCCCGGGCATCGTTGCTATCGAAAGAAGTCATATCAAGGGTGTTATCGGTTTGAGTATCACAGCAAATTCCGATGTGGGGCTCTTCAATATATTCCTCTACAGACTCACCAAGCCAGTGATACCTCCGGGCGTAACGAGTTTCTTTATTCATTCCCTGTTGAATTACCGCCCATTTCCCTTCTTCAGTCAATATGAATGAGTGGTGGTATAGTTGGTAACCATCTTGTATGCATGAGTTATCGATTTTGGCTGATATTCTACTTGAATGTACAAGATCATCGATTTTTCGGGTAGAGAGTGAGAATAAATCTCCTGCAGCTTCTATATCTGCTGGTGTTTTTCTTGATGCACGTCCTTTACCGCCTGCAACAACCATGCCATGTTTTTCAGCATTTATAACAGTTTTTAGGGCACCACATGTTGTTGTGGTTGTTCCAGATGAATGCCAATCAAAACCCAAAACACATGAAAAGGATTGGAACCAGTACGGATCAGAAATACGCCTTAAAAATTCATCAGAGTCGTATTCGTAAAGCATTACCTCTACAACTCCTTCTGTTAATTTTACCATCCTATTGAATAGCCACTTGGGAGCTTTCCCTCCATGAAGTGGTAAATTGACAACACCCCTTGACTGCATATTAATACCTTTCTTTATTATAAATTTTAAATTATTTTTTAAAATCTTGAGTTATTTACACTCTTCTTATATATTTCATTATGTCTAAACATACTATTAATCTCAAATATACTTACATTAAAATATTTTATAAAATTTGGATAGGGAGAATAATATGCCAATAAATCAGACAGAAACTAATCTTGAAGCAATCACAGTAACTATAGCCTTACTTGAAAAACAGGAAAATATTGATGAGGAACTACTACAAAAATTAAAGGATGAAAGGTCTAGTCTTTTAAAAAAACTCAGGGTTCTTGAATAATCCTAAAAATATTATTTTTTAAGTTATTCAGTTAGATATACTTGCGTAATCATATTCAAGATGCTTTTAACATCTTATCTATTGCAACCTTTGCCTTTTCAGCTGTTACCCTTAGAACCTCAACCTCAAACTCCTGATTAATTAATGCATTTTTGACTTTGTCTAGATTGGTCAATTTCATATTTTCACATATTGCATCTTTTAAAGCGGGAATTATTGTTTTATCTGGGTTTTCTCTTTTAAGTCGGGTAACAAGATCGACTTCTGTCCCAATTATGAATATTTGCTTATTCGACTCTGCAACATGTTTTATCATCCCGCCTGTACTTAGGATGTAATCTGCATATTCTTGAACTTCGGGATCACATTCTGGATGGACTAATATGTCTGCATCAGGATATTTCTCCCTTAAAAAGTATAGATCACCTAAATTAAACATTTTGTGGACGTAACAATGTCCTCCTTCAGGTGCAGGAATGATCTCTTTATCTTTAAGTTGATGGGAAACGAACCATGCAAGGTTCATATCAGGGCCAAAAAGTATTTTATCCTCTTTAAGACTTTCAACTATTTTAACTGCGTTTGCTGATGTACAGAGTATGTCTGCTTCTGCTTTTGCTTCCGCTAGAGTATTCACATAAAGAACAACAGCTGCATCAGGATATCTCTTTTTATAGATTTTAATTTCATCAGCTGTTAACATATGGGCCATTGGGCATTCTGCATTTCTATCTGGAAGAACTATTTTTTTATCCGGGTTTAAAATAGCTGCGGTCTCTGCCATGAAGTCAACTCCACAGAACACAATCAGATCCGTGTCTGTGATCTCAGATGCTTTAATACAAAGTTCAAGTGAATCTCCTATAAAATCTGCAATTTCCTGTATCTCGCCGGTTTGGTAATTGTGTGCAAGTATAATAGCATTTTTATCTTTTTTTAGTGCTATGATCTCCTTTTGAAGTTCATTCAACATATTATCGCCTTTTAATTTTAAAAAATAATTTTATAGAAAATTGATATTTAAGAAAATTCAAATTCTTTTTTTAATAACTCAATAATAAATTAAACATTTTATTATCTAATTTCTATTTTCCTTTGATAAATAGATTTATCTTAATTAATATTTAATGGATTTTGCAGATTTAAATAACCTGTTCTAATATCAAATCTGGGTATCATTAAATAGAAGAGATTATTTTTACCCTATATTTCTGCACCCTTAAGTGCACCTACGCAATGGCAAGTTCTTTCGAAGGGCATTTTCGAGATGGCAGTATCCATGAGTGTCAACAGATCGTGCTTCTTTTTTTCCATAATTTCAAAAACTTCGTCTATTGTTAGATTGGTTGGAGATATCGAAGCTGCATAGTTAGATACCGTTGATATACTTGCATAACACATTTCAAGTTCCCTGGCAAGTACAGCTTCGGGTAATCCTGTCATACCTACTACTGTACCTCCTAAAAGCCTGAACATTTGGATTTCAGCTGGTGTTTCAAATCTTGGACCTTCAGTACAGACATAAACACCACCATCGATAACTTTACCAGATGAACAAATTGTTTTTCTTAAATCGCTGCAGTAAGGATCTGTTACGTCAATATGCACAGTTCTGTCATCGTAGAATGTTCCATTTCGAAGTTTAGTAAAATCAATAAAGTCATGGGGTATAACAAAATCTCCAGGTTTTATCTCTCTTTCAAGAGATCCTACAGCGTTAGTTGCAATAATTCTGTTTACTCCTAGTTTTTTCATAGCGTAGACATTCGCACGATAATTAACCATATGTGGAGGTTTAGAATGTCCTTTAGAATGTCTCGACATAAATGCTACTTTTTTGCCGTGGAGTTTGAATATTGAAATCTCTGGAGAATTACCATATGGGGTTTTTAAAACTTTTTTATCGATTTCATCACCCATGGTAACTATATCATACACACCTGTGCCGCCGATTATTCCTATCATTTAGTTGTTCCTATAATTTTATATATTTAAATAAAGTTTTTTTGTTTCAAATTTAAAAAAATTAAGATATTTATTATCCCTTAGCAACTCCTATTGGCACCATTTTACCGACTAAAAGGGATATTCCTGCTTTGTGACAAGTTCTCACAACTTCATCTACATCTTTATATGCTCCTGGAGCTTCTTCCGCTACAACTGGCATTGAATTAGCTTTTATTGTGATGCCTTTGGATTCTAACATCTTTTTAACTTCATGACCATTATACTCACGTTTTGCACCGGCTCTACTCATTTTACGCCCAGCACCATGGGCAGTTGATCCAAAAGTTTCATCCATTGCATTTTCTGTTCCATGTAGTATGTAAGATGCTGTTCCCATTGTACCGGGGATCATAACAGGCTGTCCAATTGCCCTGTAATTCTTAGGAACTTCTTCCCTTCCAGGTCCAAATGCCCTTGTAGCACCCTTTCTATGGACATAAACATCGGTTTTTTTACCTTTTACAGTATGGGACTCTTTTTTGGCAATGTTATGTGCAACATCATAGATTATACTCATATTCATTTCTTCAGCATCCCTCTTGAAGATTTCTTCGAAGGATTCGCGAACCCAATGGACTATCATCTGTCTGTTAGTCCATGCATAGTTGGCTGCACCAGCCATGGCTTTGAAATAATCTTGAGCTTCATTAGAATCTACAGGAGCGCATGCTAACTGGCGGTCTGGAAGATTTATGTTGTAAGTTTTATAAGCTTTATCCATTGTTCGAAGATAATCTGCACATATCTGATGCCCACATCCGCGTGAACCAGAATGTATCATGACTGTTATTTGACCTTCTTCAATACCAAAGACCTTAGCTGCCTTTTCATCGAATATTTCTTCCATTTTCTGAATTTCAAGGAAGTGGTTACCAGACCCAAGTGATCCTAATTGTGGAACACCTCTCTTCTTGGCTTTATCGCTTACCTTATCAGAATCGGCTGCATCCATTTTACCGTTTTCTTCAAGATATTTAAGATCTGAATCCCAGCCGTAACCATTTTCAACAGCCCATTCAGCACCATTATTTAATACGTCATCGATTTCTCCTTCTTTAAGTCTTAATTTTCCTTTACTTCCCACACCTGAAGGAATATTTTTAAAGAGTGCATCTACAAGTTCATTTATTCTAGGTTTAACATCATCTTCTGTGAGGTTGGTTCTCAATAACCTTACTCCACAGTTTATATCAAATCCCACACCACCAGGACTGATAACCCCATTTTTAGCACTGAAAGCCCCAACTCCACCAATACTGAACCCATATCCGAAATGGATATCTGGAAGTCCGATTGAAAACTTTTGAATACCTGGTAAACATGCAACATTTGCAACTTGATCAAGGGCACCCTTTTCAACAGTTTCAATTGCTTCATCATCTAGGTATATTCTTCCAGGGACTCTCATTCCCTTTTTATAATCTGTTGGAATTTCCCATACGCAATCTCTAACTTTTTTTAATTCTTCTGTAACCATAAACAAACTCTCCAAAACAAACTTTTATCCTATAATTTTTTATAATGTTAATTTCAAGCGAATATTAACTTTTAACTATGTTTATTATAAAATCGAGCTAGTAATTTAATCCATCTCTTTCTGATAATTAACTTAAACAGGTAGATAACTAATATAAAACTTTTACAAATTCATTATAAAATTTTATGTTCCAACTTATATAATCATATTACCCGCATTTCTAATGTTTTTCTATTATGAATAAAAATGGAATTATTTATCTTCAATAATTCCAAGTTTTTTATGCTGGGAAGCTATTTCATCGGCCATTTCATCTATTTTATCGTAGTCTTCTTCCTTTGGGAATCCTTTTATAATTAATGGTGATATCATATCCACTTTCAAAGTACCTATCATTCCTGTTATTTGATCGAGCATCCTTCCACCCCATCCATAGGATCCCATGACAGAAACAAATTTTAATTTAGGTCGAAGGGCATTTGCAAGATATGTTGCATAGATAACACTTGGATGAGGGCCTGTTAATACTGTTGGTGAAGCAATTACCATTGTTGTTGCATCCACAAGACCTAAAGCCACTTCTCCCATATCTGTGTAGGTCAAATTCAATGGTTTTGCTTCTACATTACGTTCAACTAATGCATTCACCAAATGATCTACCATGCGTTGGGTACTGCCATGCATGGATATATATGGTATGATAACTTCATTCTTTGTATTATCTGATGTCCAATCTTTATATGCATCTATAATAAATTGGGGATCATTATAAATTGGGCCGTGGCTCGGTGCTATTATTTTAATATCTATTTTATCCAGTTTTTCAAGATTTTTCCGGATTATGGCCCTAAATGGCATCATTATTTCGGCGTAATATTTTTTAGCATTTCTGTAGATATCTTTACCAGCAAACAATTGGGTTGTGGCTCTGTGAGACCCGAAAAAATCACATGAAAATAGTATTTTATCCTCTTCAAGATATGTTACCATGGTATCTGGCCAGTGAACCCATGGGGTTATTAAAAATTTAAGATTTTTGTTGCCTAGATCAATTGTATCTCCATCGTTGATAACCATAAATTTTTCTTCGGCAATTGGAAGAAATTCCATTAATAATCCTTTACATTTTGAATTTGTAATTACAACTGCATTCTTATACTTTTCCAGTATGTTTGGTATGCTTCCTGAATGATCTTGTTCTGCATGGTTAACAATCAGATAATCAATATCAACTTCTAATTTTTCTAAATTATCTAATAATTCATGAGTTTTAGTAGGATCAACCGTATCTATTAGGGCGGTTTTTTCACTGCCTTTGATAAGATAAGAATTATAACTTGTTCCATTAGGAATTTGTATTAGCTCATCAAAAATTCTCCTATCCCAATCAACCACTCCAACAGAATATACGTCTTCTTTTATTTTCCTATAAATCATTTAAAATCACCCCTGAATATCTTATGCATCTCAGTATAAGCTAATTCTAAAGAACTTTAATCTATATTTTTCTATTTATAATCCATTATTGATTGAAGTCAATTTTGTATAATTTTTGCAATTTCCAAGTAACGACTTAGGAATTCTAGATATTTTTATAGTACTAAATCTTCTATCGAATGGATTTTTAGTTATTTGAATCTCATTATATACTTATATTTATAATCCGATGCATAAAAAAGTTCTGATATAAAACCTTAAACACTCTTAAACATTATTTAAAATCATTTAATCATGGATAGATTATTTTAAATCATCTTTTAATATCATTTTCATGGATAAAGATAAGTGCAATTGTAACCATAGTTATATTGAGAATGAATAGTTCGGGTGAATAATAATGATTAGCAAAGAAGAACTTGTTGATAAAATAGAAAATACAAAACTAGAACGAATGCCTGATTTAGGGGATTCTTATGAAAAAAGAATTTATTTAGATGATGATAACGTTTTAATAGTAGGTTATAATCAAGAAGAGAAATTTGATGTTGATGATCCAGATGAGGAGAAGGTGAGAAACTATTACTGGTACTGGGAACTTCGAAATTCTTTAACATGGGATGTACTGTTTGAAAATCAAGATAAAAACTATAATTTCTGTGAATCCGAGGTTGGAGGGTGGAGTGACAATGATCGTGTTGAAGATGTTGTTGGTGATTTAGCCGAAGAAGATGTTTGCAGATGGAGTGAACAGGACTGGATTGAAGATATTTCTGAAGATATTGCCGATGAGGTTATTGATTGGATTAAAACTCTTGAGAAAGAAGTTTAAATTCCATATTTATTTTCTTTAAAAAATAGATAATTTAGGGGTAATATAAAATAAATTTTATTTAACCTCCTCAATAGAGTTGTAATCTGTTATTTCAATAGAAAATCCTTTTTCAAATGCTAATGTGAGTTTTAATTCAGGCCCGGTCATATCTTCAATTTGACCTGCAACATATTCAAGGAATCTTTTTCCCTTGAGCTTGCTTACACCTACTTTCTTGAATGAAGTGTTATTTCCGTCATGCTGACCAAGAACTATACTCTTACCAACAATTTTTATGCTATAGGTTTCCCCGATGTCTAAATTGTCTGTATCCTCAAATATTAGGGTTAGTTCTTCTAAAGAATCTTTATTGGAAGCTTTGGATTTCTTTTTGGAACATTTTAATGCTTTTTCTCCCCTAGCTTTTTCTAATTCCATCCAACTGTCTTCTATAAATTCTTCCTCCTCGACATAATCATCTTCCATAAATCCTTCATCATCTTCGATCCATCCTTCTTCTTCCATCATTTCGTCTCTCATCCATTCCACTCCTATTAAATTTTAAATTTCTAATCCACGAAGTTTTTAGTGTTTATTTGATATAACTAAATTTTTGTTCTAAGATTTTACAATGGAAGTTTTTATCTCCATCTAAATTACTGATAAAATGTGTTTTATTTGTATTGTATATAATACTTCAATAATTTTTTTTGTTTACTTCTTTATATTTGTTATCCTATATTTTTTATATTTTTAATTTTCTAAGTGTAAATCATATCCATAGCTCTTTATTATTGAACCTAATTGTTCTCCACTTATCAAATTGTTCATTAGTTCTTTTTCTACAACTTCGACCAATATGATAAACCTCCCAATCATTTATTCAACAAATTTTAAGATCAATCTATTTCATCTTAATACATCTTATCCAACATGATTTATATATATTTTGATTTGATTTTACTATCTATGAATAAAAATACATATAAATACTTTTTGTTCCTAGGCATAATGTTATTGGGGGGTATTGGACTTATGGACCGTGCGGGTCTATCCATTCTTTAATCAAAATATTTTTAGATGGAAAAGATATAACTATTTTTTGCATTTAATATCTAATTCACCAAAATATTCATCTATATATATTAAAAATTCAGATATCTGACCATATATCTCAGTTTAAAGGTAAAAATTATTAAATCAGATTTAGATATCCAGAATGACTTGTAGCATCACATTTAAATTTTCATCCTTAATATCCATCATATGATAAGTTACTGCCTTTACTTCAGACCTTCTTTCATGTCTTAGGGGATCGAATTCTTCACCCCATGCTGTAGCAACCAGATAATATATATCGGGTTTTTCATCCACTTCTGAATATATTTTAACATCAAATTTAGAGAAGACCAGGTACTCTGCATCATGGAAGAAAAGGAGTTCTGAAAGCCAGTCGTACAATAATGCTTGTTTATCTTCGGCTTCTAATTCTATTTGTTTTTCAACTGAATATTTTATGGTTGATGTATCGGTAATTACTTCAAACATCGCAATTGCTGCATTTTCAAAGGCATTACCAAGACTGTTTCCATATGCTTTGTATCCTACATCTGCTGTGACATCGAAAAATTCGAATTTCAGATCTTTTGTATTAATATTTTTATCCAATATTTTAACCTCTTAATTCTACTTTTTAAACTTNNGACTTATTACTTCTCAAACGCTCTCTATCTCTTCTTTTAAATAAGTTACTAGTGATCTTTATAGTATGGAGGAATGATTATGCAAAAAATTTATGGAAGAAATGGAATACCAGATCTCAGAAAGAAAATAGGATTCGTGGAATATTTAGGTTTAGAATATCTTGACCCCAAATCATGCATGGTCATATTTTTTACTATCATGATTTTTGTTATTAGTGTAATGTGCGTTGTTGCATATCCAAACACTAACTTACCAGTAAACATGTAAATATTCCTATTTTTTTGTTTTATATTTATTTAATTCGTTTAAGACATTTTAATATTTCTTCAATATCAAAACGTAGTATAATTATCCTAGAATTCCCCTTAACACCTTTGCCGGTGAATTTGGTGTCGATCAGTCTTAAAAATTCTAATTTGTTTAATGTTCTATCAAATGATGCATAACTTGTCGAGGTTTTATTGCTGAAACTCTTGTAAAGGTCTCCGGCAATAAGATCATCGCTATCGAACTCTGTTATGGTTTCTAAAAGAATTTTTTCATCGGTTGAAAGGGTTTTAAGTGTACTTTTGAGGCTTGTGGAGTCTGTATTTTTAAGTGCTTCAATCAAATGTTTTTTTTCTATTGTTCTGGATGCATCTGCTTCTGCAAAGTTTCCACTGACCCTTAAAAGATCTATACCCATTCTAAGATCACCTGCAGATGATGCATGTTCGGCTATAAGATCTAATAAATCGTCTGATATGACATCGGGATAAAATCCCGCTCTTATTCTATCCTTTAAAATATCAAACATCTCTTGGGTTGTATATGGTTCGAATATAATTTCTTGTGGTATGAAAACGGAGTTAACATTTTTATCAAGCATGTATCTAAATTCAATATCGGATAAGATTGCAAATATGCCTGTTCTAACTCCTTTAAATTCCTCATGAGCTCTTAAAATATCATAAAATATTTTATTTGCATTTTTACTATGGAAGAGATAGCTAACATCATCCAGTGCAACAACCATAGATTTTTTTTCGGTCTGTAAATGTTTCATTATACTTCCATAAATCCTTGAAAATGGAACACCTGTTTCAGGAGGCATATGACCAAATATTTTGTTGTATATTTGGGAAAATATATTGAAACGTGTTGTATGAAGCTGGCAATTTACATAAACACACACAACTTTATCAGAATTTCTCTCTACTATGTTAAAGATCTTGTTTATAGCTGTTGTCTTCCCGGTGGCAGGAGACCCTAGAACCACCGTGTTTATTGGACGACCCCCTCTAAGGGCAGGCCGTAAACATATTGCAAGTGCTTCCATTTGGGATTCCCTGTGTAGATAATTTTCAGGGACATAATCTGGATTAAAAGCATCTATATTCTTGAATATGGTCTCATCATAGAGAAGTATATCATCGATACCCATGTTTTCTTATCTGGTTGGCTTTGATTATATTAATATTGGTAGGTAAAAAAAAATATTTTGAAAATAGGGAATGGGTTATTGTTGTGTATGGTTATGGATCTCAACAAAACTAATATCTGGAACACCCAGAACTTTTTCTCCATTGGATAAATTGAAAATATTGATATTTTCATTTTCTGCTGCCCATTCTACCAGTTTTTTTGCATATTTCAGTTTCATTTCCTTTATATTATCTGCTTTTCCTTCATTTTCGGCAATATCGGGTCTTGAATAACGTGTTATGATTTTTCCAAAGTCCATGCCTGCTAAAAATATGTTTTTAGCCCCTAATTTTATTGCTAAAAATAGACACCTATCCCCATCTGTAAAGCCGCCAAAATTATATACATTTTCAAGAGGTTTACTTTGGGTGGTCGCTAAAATATTATCAAGAACTGGAACATATTTTTTTATATTTTCTATATTATTTCCATGGGCATGTACAACCATAACAGCCCCATTTCTATTAGAATCTATAATATCTTCAATTTTACCATCAAGATCCGTAACAACAATATCAGGAATTATTCCTTCTTCTAAAAGGGCTGTCACTGCACCATCCGCACATATCAGTGTGAAACTGTCAATTCCTACTATATTAAGCTCTTTTATGTTCCTTTTGAGAGATGGTCCTGCTCCAAAGATAATTGTATCGGATTTTATAGGTATATCCTGGGGTGACAAACTATTTCTATCTTGAAGGAGTTTTCTGAGCATTTCTGCAGACT
>PLTK01000097.1 GCA_003164415.1 Methanobacterium sp.
CTTCTGCACATTCTCCCTCAAAATTCGCTTTTACATCCTTTTCTAGTTCAGTACCTTTACAGACACCTATTTTATGTTCGTTTATTAATTCCATTATTGTTCCTCCAAAATATTTACTTTTTATCAAAAAATTGAATAGATATGTTTCTAATTAACCTTTAACGAGTTTTCTTCCCATCTCATAACATCGTTCAAGTTCATCAGATGATGGTACGTAATAGACTTCATATTCATCTTTAACATCAAATCCACATTTTTCAAGATCTTCTCTCAATATATGTGGTGCTCCACCCTTTCCTCCCATGGAACCAAAGGTAATTGCAGGTCTTTTTATACCGGTTCTATTAAACTTCAGACCTCGAAGGTAATAGATTATATCACCAGCACTTGGGAAAGGTTCGTCATATATGGTTGGAATTCCAAATGCAACAGCTTTACTGTCCAATATATCCTTTACAATTTCACTACGCTCATCTTCATGAAGATAATAAACTTTGACATCTGCACCTTCACTAATAGCACCTTCAGCTACTGCATGGGCCATTTTTTGTGTTGAACCGTGCATTGTATCGTATACTATTGTTACCTTCTCCTCACACTGTCCAGTTGCCCAAGCACTGTAAGTACCAATAACTTTCATTGGATCTGTCCATATCTGTCCGTGTGATGGGGCTATTATTTTTATCTTGTCTAACAGTCCAAGCTCAGTTACTTCTTCAAATTTCTTAAGAACAAGTTTTGAGAGGGGTGTTATTAAATTAGCGTAGAATTTTTTGGTTGCATCCATAAGCACATATTCAGGAATTTCGTTGTCGTATCTCTGTGGGAAACAAATATGTTGACCAAATGCATCGTTTGAGAATAAAATCCCCTCTTCAACTAACAAGGTGAACATACTGTCAGGCCAGTGAAGTAATGGTGCTTCTAAAAATGCTAGAGTTGCCCCATCAAGATCAAGAGCATCTCCTGTTTTCACTACTATAAATTCAGCTTCTTCGAGTGAAGGATAATGATTTTTTAAACCNNCCTTCTTTCTTGAAGGCGTCTTCAATCCTACCCCACATCTGATCAGATTTTCCATGGTAGGTGTTATCAATTAATGCAACTTTATCCTTACCAAATACAAGATAAGCATTGTATGTAGTTCCATCCAATGTGTAACCGTGATAAGTCCTTATATCCCAGTCTAAAAATCCTACCCAGTACACTCCATCCTTCATTTTCATTGCTTCTGCTTTCATGTTAAACCTCCTATTTTACATATCACAATTAACACATATCTGGTTCGTGCCAATACGAACCGTATGTTGTATGGTTTTATACGAACAAGTCCTATATAAATGTTACGTTCGTGCCAATACGAACCATTATATATTTGTTTTAACAACTCTAACTTGGATGAGGGATATATGAAGAATGAAAAAACCCAAAAAAATAAAACGAATAACCAGATAAAAATATTTGGAACACAATCTGGTGTTAATATCATTGAAAGCCATGTAAAAACTCAAATATTATCGATTCTTGAAGAGAAAGAGAGGAATGGGGCAGAAATTGTAGCAATAACAGGAAAATCTAAAGCTACAATATCAGCCCATTTACATGACCTTGTTGATATCGGGATAATAGAATCAAGACCAAATCCATTAGATGGTAGAAGTAAACTATTCTTCATCAAATCAAGTTACATTGGTGGATTGTCTCGTGAAAATGAGTTTAAGAAGGAAATGGACGATTATATCAGTGAAAATGTGATTAAATCTAATGATCCGTTCGAATTCTTTAGGTTCATCTTCAGAACCATAAGAGTAGCGCTCATGGAAGAAGGGTTTAATATCGATCCCATCTTACATAATGCCGGGGTTAAAGTGGGTTCAACATTCTATGAAAAATTAAAGGACCCTGAAACAAAGGTCATGGTTGGTAAAATCGCAGAATTCTGGCAAAAAAATAAGCTCGGCCATTTAAAAATTGAAACCCTCGAACCACTTACAATTAGGGCATATGATTGCTTTGAATGCGAAGATCTGCCAAAGATTGGTAGATCGGCTTGTGCATTTGACTCAGGTATACTTGAAGCCCTTTTTTCAGAACATTTTTCAAAAGATGTTGATGTAGAAGAAGTTAAATGCTTTGCAAAGGGTGATGACTACTGTTGTTTCATCGTTAAATAACCTGAACTAGAACAAAATAGTGAATTAGCATCTATTCATCCTTATTATCGAATTTTATAATGGTGGTAGATAAATATTTTTTATCTTTAGAAAATCCTTTAAATACATTTTCATCATCCATACTACAATTTTGAACCGAAATAATTGATTTATCACGTTTATCTTTACTAACAATTTCTTCAAGGATTTCAGAATGTCTTGAAGTTTTCATAATAATAAATGTATCGCCATACTCCAAAATACCGGCTAACCTATCATCCACCTTAGGAACAATAACCACTATTTCGTCTTTCTCTGCTAAAGAAATTCCTGCAGCCGCTGCACAGCTAGTAAACGAAGTTATACCCGGAATTACATCAATTTTAAAGTCTAAATCCTTCAATCTTTTGGCAACATAAGAAAATGTACTGTAAACCGTTGGATCACCCAATGTTATGAAGCCAACATCCTTACCTTGAACCAATTTCTCTTTAATTATATCGGCAGCCTGATCCCAGTAAGTGTTAAGCGCCAATTTATCCTCTATCATTGGAAAAAGAGGATCTAAAATTTCATAATTGTCGTTTCTCTCATCTAATATTGGTTGTACTATAGATAAGGCTAAACTAGGTTTAGATTCAGCAGATCTGGGTGAACAGATTACATCAATTTTTTTAAGTAGTTTATCTGCCTTAATTGTTAAAAGTTCTGTGTCGCCAGGGCCAACACCAATTCCAAAAAATTTTCCTCTTTTCATAATAAAAAACACCCGTTATAATTGTTTTAATTGGATTGTTAATTCAATATCAATAATTAAAATTTTTAAATTAGTTTAAAATTTAATCTATGAGAATATTCCTTTACAAATCTATTTGAACTTTAGATTAGACCTTTTTTAAAGGTATCTTTTTTATTATTTTTATTTGTAAATTAGAATATGAAGGTTTCATTTTTAT
>PLTK01000071.1 GCA_003164415.1 Methanobacterium sp.
AATAAAATTAGAGTTTAAAAAAAAATCACCATTTAAATTTATTTTCCCCTATCCTAGTTTTAGTATAAAACAACCTCCAGCAAGACCATCACACAACTAGCCGTGTCTCTTTAGATTTTCTTCTACCACAATAAATCGGTCCAACTTAATTATCATTATATTTTATGTAAAAACCGATATAAATTTTTTGTAAAAAAAAGTTATTGGAATTAAATTATAAAAAAGTGGAATATGCTATCAAAAATAAAGGGAATGCTCAATTATCCGGGAGTATTCATCTTTGAAGTGCTTCTTTAACCTTGGCGTCCATGTTGTCTGCAAAATGTAATGCCCAAGCCTCGGGTGTTTTTGGATCTACCGGAGAACCCCATCCATTTTTCATATATCCATGATGGCTCAGTATCATGTGAAGTATCTGATTTGATAGCTTTTCAGGTGTCTCTAATTTTACCATTCTTTCTTTAACCATTTCACAGGAGATGTATATATGATCGAGTAGATCTCCCTCTTCTGAAAATCCAATGGGTCCGGTCCCATAGGTATAAGTCTTAATTTTACCAATATCGTGCAATAAAACTCCACAGTAGAGTAGATCTTTATTTAGATCCTGGAAAATTTTACACATGGTTCTGCATATCTCCAATATCTCAACACAATGATCAAGAAGTCCACCCATATAGTTATGATGATGCACAATTGCTGCCGGTGCCATGTAAAAATCCTTTGTAAAATCATCATCACAGAAAAATGCCTCTAAAAGGCTTTTAATATTAACATCCTGCACCTCATCTATTGCTCGGCTGATCTCTTCTATCTGATCACCAGAGTTGTTTTGTGATATCATAACAAAGTCTTCCAGGAGGTATTCACCTTCACCCAACTCCTCAATAAGATTTACAACCATATTGTACTTTCCAGAATCTGGTGGAAATTCACTTATTCTCCCAATTACCTCGTATACTCTGCCTAAATTTATTGACTCATAGATTATATCCACATCGGGTGTAAACATTCTTCCATCCATCTGACCAGTTTTATCTGCCAAAGTAAAGTCTAAATATTGACGCCCTTTAGCCGATGTTCTGATAATCTTCTCGGACACAGCAAACTTTGAGGATATATCCCTTGTTACGTTTAAATTTTCTATAAAATCTTCCACTTTCTTTGACATTTTGAACTTCCCTCAGTTTAGAAAAACTATTATATATCAATCTTTAATCCCGAGATTTAATTGTTTCCAATTTAAGTTGAAATAATAACCAGTTATATAGAAAAAATTTATTTGAAAATAAATTCAAATAATATTATTAATTTGTTGAATAGTCATTTATGTAGTATATTTTATAATTTATTCTAAAAATTCCATATAAATCTAAATTTAATATAATAACATATATTAAATCGCTATTATTGAATCTGGATGTGAATGGGTGGGGCAAGAAACAGAGATCCAAACTGGCTGGTTAACACTTATAATTGTAACTCTATCAATTTTTACAATTGTAATTGATAAAACATTCTTAAATGTTGCTATATCCTCCCTTATAATGGATTTGCACACTAATATTGCAACTATACAGATAATTATTGCTATTTACGCCCTTACAATGGCAAGTTTGATGCTTATCGGTGGAAGATTACAAAATATTCTTGGTAGAAAAAGGACTTTTCTAACAGGGGCCAGTATTTATGGTGTTGGGACTGTTGTTGCAGCATTAAGCATTAACAGTACTATGTTGTTAATAGGATGGTCCATATTAGAGGGTATTGGAGCGGCTTTAATGATGCCTGCTTCCACATCAATAATATCTGGAAGTTATAAAGGAGAAAAAAGAGCATTTGCTCTGGGAATAACAAGTTCCATGGCATCTGGTGCAGGTACTTTAGGGCCTATAATAGGTGGTTTTTTAACTACCTACTATAGTTGGAGATATGCATTTGGTTTAGAATTAGTTATTATAATTGTGATTGTCCTATTTTCAAGGGAAATCTCAAGTTTTCCATCAACAATGAAATGGGCCGATCTAAATATACTCGGGGCAATTAATTCAGCATCAGGCATATTCCTCTTTGTAATAGGTATTCTACTTTTAAACAATCCTAATAACTGGAATATAGCACCATACCCCATTATTATTGGTTTAATCCTTTTGGTTATTTTCTACTTCAACCAAAAAAACCGTATAGATAATGGTAAACAGCCATTAGTCGATGTTTCCCTCTTTAATAACCGCAGTTTCACACTGGCAAATATAGTCCGATTATTAATGAACTTCACCATAGGCGGTGTGCTCTTTATAATTCCAGTATATGTTCAAGGAGTTCTGGGTGCTGATCCATTGACAACAGGTTTAACACTGATCCCTATGAGTGTGGCAATTTTCATAATGTCTTCTGCAGCGGGCAAACTATCAACAAGAATTCAACCACGTTACATTCTTGCACTGGGTTCTCTAGCTTCTATGACTGGAAGTATCTATTTAAGTTTGATCTTCACCCCTTCTACAACTATTGTGGATATGATTCCAGGGATATTTCTTCTTGGTATTGGTATGGGAATTGTCTTCCCACACTCAGCTAATGTTATATTTTCAGTTGCAAGACCAGATCAACAACCCGATGCATCGGGTATAATGAATACAGGTATAAATCTTGGATCATCTTTAGGAACGGCTGTTTTAGGTGTAATATTAATTATAGGTAGTTTCAGTAGTATGAGTATAGTTTTCAACAATCATACAACAAGTTCTTCAGAAGAACAGATAATAGGCTTAAATCAACTCTTTGAACATAATACTCCCGGGAATATGAATGAAAATCAGATACTAGCATCTCCCCAGAAGGTTCAAACCATGAAATTTGCGTTTAATATCATTATAATCATATTAATAATTGGTTTCCTGAGTTCATTGTTAATACCTCCACAAAAAAAGAAAAAGAAGTCTGATTTAGTGGGTGTTACCTCACACATTTAATATGATTAAAAAATAATCGATATGGAAAATACGAATAATGGACAATGTATAATTTAAAAATATTTGTTCGTTATTTCTCGAACTGATGTTTACATTTTGTACAGATATATATCTTTTTACTGCCTAATCTATTTACAGCCTGCATTCGTCCATTATAACCGCATTTAGGACATTTTTCCCTTTCTATCAATGCATCACCATCCCATAATTTTATATATAAACATAACAGATTCTTATTTTTTATACTTTTATATAATTTACTTATCAGTAATTTTTTTTAATCCGTTTTACAGTTTTAAAATTGTATCTGTCAATTTCAAATATTTATTATGGTTACTTGATTATTTGTTTCTTGGATATTATCGATTTAATTCTATTACATACCGGTATTGCAACAATACAGATAATCATTGCTAATTATGCATTTACACTTGCAAGTTTGTGATGTTCTATAACACAACCAACATCTTTTCAACCCTAATTAACGATAAGTTTAAATACCTAAACTTTTAAATTAACAATGAAAAATAAGATATTATAAAAAAAACTGAAAAAATTTTTTAAATGGAATTTAGTTTTTTTCGCACCAGTAATGGAATTGTTTGATATGTTAATATAAATAGGCAATATGGTTTTTTCAAACTAAACCGAAAATTAAGGACATTTTATTATAAGTTATCCTAGAGATAGCTTATCAAAATTTTAGAGGTGATATTTATGAAACACACAGTAAATACTGTGCACTAATCCTGTGCATGGTCTTCAGTATGATAATCATCACACCATGCAATGCTACAAATTCGCATAATGACAATTACAATACAAAGATTGAATGTCCAGATACATTTAATGCACCAGCAGGTAAGACCACAACATTTCCAGTGCAACTTATGGTGGTCCGTAAGAATGGTAGCACCTATCCAGCCCCATGGAGAAATTTAAGATTTAAAATGGCTTATTATGGTTTTTCCATATATAATAATCCTTATCTTACAATATATAATCATATGTTTTGGACTGATTGGTCACATGGTCGGATTAATTTTAAGTTTAATCCAAGTAAAGTACCTAAGATTAAAGGACATCCATATGGAACTTATGATCTGAATATAACTTATTCAGGGAATAGTGTAAGTGCTTTAATCCATGCGCTAAACTTGTAAAAGTTGTTGTAACTTAATTTTTTTTTTAAACGGTTTTTGGGAATATTCGAATAAAATTTTAAACTACTTCAAAGTTTTAGCAGAAGCATTTTTTTAGTTCCAGACAATTACCTCCACATAAACAAATAGCAACTATTTTCAGGTGGGAGTTACATCCGATATTTAGTCAGCTAAAATACATATAAGGGAAGATAAAAATTATTAATCAGCTTATATTGTATCTAATTCCTTCCAATATGGTTTAATATCCAGAAGTGGTGATCCATCCAATGCATCAAGCCATTTGACGGTAAGTTTATTTTTATCTATATCCACAAGCTCAACTACACAGAATGCTATGGGATTAGGACGTACAGGTGCTCTTGTAGAAAATATTCCCCTCTTCTCTATTCTACCATAGGGTATAACCTTTAATTTATCACGTTCTGCACGGTCCTGCCAGTATAAGATGATCAAATATTTATTTGCATCGAGACCATCTAATCCATCTAAAAATTCATCATAAACTGTTATTGTACTTGTTTCTGTACAAAAATGACCCTGGTGGGGTGCGTCATCTTTAATCATATATTCTGAATTTATAACCCCGATGGGTACGAGTTTCATATCCATAGATATTCCAACTGTTTTTTATGAATTTTATTCATAACATGTGTAATAAAGTTGATATTATGGGAGATCCCAGTGCAAATGCTAAAAAAACAATTCCCATACCAATTTTAATTCTTTTAGAGACTGTTTGGGTATTCTTTTTAGACTGATCCCTTAGAATTGACACAGCACATATCAAAAAGATTGCAATTGCAAATACCAGGATTATTAGGTATAAAATATTGAAAATACCTATAAAGTACAGTGCGGGGCTGGTTAAACTTGCAAGTACCATAAAAAATGCTGCTAGCATTGATGAGGGTTTCATTCCAAATCTTATTGGGAAGGTATTTGCACCCTCCATGCTATCGCCTTCAACATCCTCCATATCCTTTACAATTTCCCTTGCCATGGTCATTAAAAATGCGTAGAATCCTAGAAGTATGGATAAATAAACCGTTTGGAGTACAACTCCGGCAAAAACAAAACAAAGCCCAGTTAGAAATGCAATACTAAGATTTCCAACCAGACATGATTTTTTAAGTTTATATGCATATAAAAACATTAAAATGGCACTTAAAACAACTATTATACCCGGGATTATTCCAATTAAAAGTGACATTACAGTAGCTATGATAAAAAGTACAGTTGCATAGATTGCAGCGGCATTTAATGATATTCTTCCAGAGGGTATTGGTCTTTCAGGTTTATTTATTGCGTCAATTTTATGATCAACATAATCATTAATGGCATTTCCTGCACCTGTGAATATAAAAACAATTATACATGCAACGGGCACATATAAAGTGAAGATTCCACTTATAAGGGCCACAAGTAGTACCGCTATAACTCCCATAAGGGCATTGAAGGGTCTGAGTATTTCTAAATATGCATTCATTAATTACACCTTGAATATTTAAACATTTATTTTGATTTGTTGACCAACCATTTTATGATTATCCATTTTACTAGTAAAAATTTTAAAAAAAATATTATATTGACTAATTATACAAACAATAATTTTAGAGGAAAAAAATATGGCAAAAAATGATATACCCGAATTATTAGCACCTGCAGGTTCTTTAGAGGCATTAAAAGCTGCAGTTAATGCTGGGGCAGATGCTGTTTATATTTCTGGTAAGAAATTTGGTGCCAGGAACTTTGCAACTAACTTCAGTGAATCAGAAATTGAAGAGGGATTAGAATATGCTAAAATTCGGGGAGTTAAGGTATATGTGACGGTTAACACCCTAATAAATGATTTTCAGATATTATCTGTTGCAGAATATCTTATATGGCTCTATAAATCTGGTGTTGATGCTATTATCATTCAAGATCTGGGAATTGCAAGTCTATCAAAGGCAATAGTTCCAGATCTTGATATGCATGCATCTACTCAGATGACAATTCATAATATTGCTGGGGTAAAATGGGCAGCTAAATTTGGTTTTAAGAGAGTTATTTTAGCCAGGGAACTTGGAATATTAGAGGTAGAAGAAATCCTTAAAGAAACAGAAGATATTGAAATAGAAATATTTGCACATGGTGCACTGTGCTACTCCTACTCGGGACAGTGCCTTTTATCCTCATTTATAGGTGGAAGAAGTGGGAATAAAGGCATGTGTGCACAGCCCTGCCGTAGAGAATATACATTAATAAACGGGGAAGTAGACAAGTACGGCAGACCATCCGAACCCAAGTCCATAACCATAAACAATAAATATCTTCTAAGCACCAAAGATCTTGAGGTATATGAAAATTTAGAACATGTTGTAAATTCTAAGGTTAACTCTCTAAAAATAGAGGGCCGTATGAAGTCAGCTGACTATGTGGGCATAGTTATATCGATATACAGGAAAGCTTTAAACTCATTATCTAAGGGTAAATGGAAACCCGATCCAGAAGATGTTTCTAAACTTATGCTGGCTTTTAATCGTGGTTTCACAGGAGGATATCTCACAGAATCACAAAATAAATCTGTTATGAATCGTGAATCTCCAGGAAATCGTGGACTTTACATTGGACATGTACAATTCTTCTACGAAAAAACCAACACCATACGTGTAAAATTAGAAAATAAATTTAAAATAGAAAAGGGAGATGGAATTGCCTTTTTACCCCCAAAAAATCTGAATAAATCTAAAGAGTCTAATCAAGATTCTAATGAACTTTTAGAATCATATGGAATGGCTTTAGAAACAGCTCCAAAATATAAAGCAGAGAAGGTATTTTTAAATGTAGGCCAAAAAGTGGAAGTTGGCTCCAAACTATATTTAACCCGTTCCATATCACTGAATCATGAGGCTCGAGCCATAATAAAAAATACTGTTCAACCATCGATACCCATAGATATCATAATGAGTTGGGATGATGATCTCAAAGCCAATCTCCATGGTAAATTTATTGGATTTGATGATGCTGAATATACGGTACGCTTAAAATCAGATTATAAAATGGAAAAAGCACTTAAAAAACCATTAACCACCGAACAAATAGAAAATCAACTTCAAAAAACAGGAAAAACATCCTTTGTTCTTAGAGATGTTTCTATTAAATATTCGGGAGATCTATTTTCACCAATAAGTAAGTTAAACCAGTTCAGACGTGAATTCCTTGAAAAAGCCAATATTAAACTATTAGAAACATTTAAACCCACTAATTTCGAGGTTCAAGAAGCTGAAAGCCGATTTGAAAAGATTAAAAAACAATCCACCGAAATTAAAGGTGGAGAAAATTCGTTATTCCCGCATGAAATTGGTCTTGCAGTATATGCAGATAGTATAAACACTGTTAAAGGAAGTTTAGATGGCGGTGCTAAACGTGTTTATTACGAACCCGACCCAACCAAAAATTGTAAAAACATCTGCAACAACTGTTCCCAAACCCCTCAAGATTCAATTAAAAATGATCAAAACCGGATTGATAATATTTTATCACTCTTAAAAACTGCAGAGGATCTGTGTAAGGAAAATAATGCGGAATTTATCTGGAAATGGCCTCAGATAACCCATCAATATCAATTAAATAATTATTTCAAAATATTAGAATCCAAACTATATCCTAACATTATGGTTGATGGACTGGGTGCTGCTATAGGAATTAGGGAATTCAACCGGGACATAGTGCTGTCAGGTTCTGCCGGACTGAATATCTGGAATAAAAATTCTGTTTTAACGCTTGAAAAATTGTTCGATGGATTAACCCCCTCTGCAGAGCTTTCAAGGGATGAATTAAAGAGTGTTATTTCAAATTCAAGACTTCATGGTGTTGAAAATGGTTTTGAAATTGTTGTCCAGGGAAATGTAGACGGTATGATTTCAAAGGACTGCTTATTATCTGTAATACCCGAATCTAAAAATGATACAGCAGATCAATTCTGGGGAATTCAAGACGAAAAAAGACAGATTTTTCCTGTTAAAATTGATTCAGAAGGGAATACACATGTTTTAAACTCTGTTGAGCTTTGTTTAATTGATTATCTTCCAACTATTTCCCAAATGGGCATAGACAGTATTGTTTTGGATGTTAGAAATAAAACATATGATTATTCAAACGAAATAACTTCCATTTACAGTAAGGGACTGGAATATATTGAAAAAGGAATTAACACCCCAAAAAATATGAATCTACTTAAATCAAAGGTTAAAAATATCTCAACCGGTGGTATTACCACTGGAAATTTTTTAAAAGGTATCAAAGAAATATAAAAATTTAAAATAAACAAATTTCATTTTAAAAAAAAACGTATCACCCTGATTTTAATGATATGAGATCATTACAATATCAATGAATACGTGAGTTCCTATATTATTTTATAATTCTTTTTATTTTTTTATCGTAGGAGTTTTAATAAGATAATATCATATAATAAACATAAAAATCGAATATCTGTTTAGACTAAAAAATAAAATTTAATAAAAAATGGATTAATCGAACTCTGTTTAAGGGATTTTCTGTTAAAAAAAAAAAATTTGTTTGTATAAATTTATAAAAAAAGGTAAAATCTTTGTGGTGATACAATGAGGGTATTTAATCTCTTAAAAACCAGAATAGAAGAGATGGAAGAAAATGGTGACGTCGAAGGTCTGATCCATGCATTAAAGGATGATGCTGAAAATGTTCGTAGAGAAGCAATGAATGCTCTTGAAAGAATTGGAGATACACGTGCAACCGAACCATTAATCGAACTACTACAAGATCCAGACATAACAATACAAGAAGAAGCAATAACAGCACTAGGAAGAATAAAAGATAAAAGAGCAATTCAACCACTAATACAAACCCTCAACAATCAGCACATTGGAATCAGGTGGAAAGCTGCAGAAGCANNGAAGCACTGGGAAAAATTGGAGATTCAAAGGCAACAGAATCACTCATACAAACACTACACGACCCAAATAATTCTGTAAAGGAAGAGGCAATAAACGCACTGGGAAGAATCACAGTAGATCCTATAATTGAAGATTTAAAAAGCGATGATCAAAACCTCAGAGATAGCGCCCTAATAGCACTAAACCAATTAAAGGATTTAAAAAACTTCGAACCCTTTAAAACATCTGAATCTCCAGATAAAGTGCCTGAAGAGGATTTAATTGATAATAATTCAAATGAAATTAATTCAAATAATCAGGATTTGTTACAAGACCTTGAAATTAAAGGAGAAAAACTGGTTAAAAGTGGCTATCACATCTACATCGAAAAGTTTGTAAAAAATTCACGTTACAATTATATAGAAGGATTTAACAGAAAATCCAGATATGATTATGAATTTACAGATATTATGAAGCTTCGTGAGCTACTACAATATAGAAAATTGGAATTTTCTGATGAAGAAATCCTATGGCTTATACAGGAAGAAATTAAAAACCAGGAATACACAGAATTTAAAGATAAAATATTAGCAAAAAACCCTGAAAACCTTACCAACTACATCGAAATTCTAATAAAAACCTATTCTGACCCACAAAGCCAAATAGAGTACCTTAAAAAACTCTTAAAAGAACAAAACATATCCCATCAAGCTTCTCTAAACAATGAAATAGAAAAAATCGAGAAACAATTAGAAACACAAGAATTTGAGAATAAATTACTTGTTAAAGAAGCCCAAACACCCGATGAAAAGAATTCTCCACCAATACTTAAGGAGTTCAGGATTAAAGAACTGAAAGAGAATAGGGATCTGCTTAGATCAACCAAAAAATATGTTTATATTGAAACCTTTGTCAGGAAATCCCGTTACAATTACGAATTTGGTGATATCCAAAAGTTCAGAGAATTATTAAACTACAGAGAGATTGAATTTTCAGACGATGATCTACTATGGTTAATAGAGGAAGAAATTAAAGATCAAGAATACTCCGAGTTTAAAGAAGAAATATTAGCAAAAAACCCTGAAAACCTAACCAACTACATCGAAATTCTAATAAAAACATATCCAGACCCGCAAAATCAGATAGAACAACTAAAAAAGCTTCTAAAAGAACAAAACATCGGTTACAAACCCAACATAGAACAGGAAATAGAAAAAATCAAGAAACAAATAGAGATCATAGAATTCGAAAATAACATACTCAACAAGAACACTCATAAAAGTGGAATTCTACCATTTGAAACAGAAGACCTCGACGATGCATATATCTCATTCAATCTGGGTAATCTCTACTACGACATGGGAAAACTTGAAAAAGCATTAACATATTATGATAAAGCATTATACATCTACCCTGACTTTATTGATGTTTGGAAGTATAGGGGACTTATATATTTCACATCTGGAAGATTACAAAAGGCAGCAGCATGTTATAATCAAATACTGAGTTTGGATCCAAAATATCCAGAATTATGGGTGGATATTGGAATCATATTCTTTGAAATGGGAAAAATTAATGAAGCCAAAGCATGTTACGAAAAGGCAACAGAAATGAACCCATGTTATAAAAGCGAAGATCTAGCTGTTAAAACAAGCAAATTCCTTGAAAACAGACCATTATCGCTACAGAAGTTAAAATTTTACCTAGAACTTGCATCCTCTGCATCCTGGGAATCTTCTGACCCAACACCACCCCTTTCGAGGATCATGAGGATTATAACTAAAAATTTCAAAGACTAAAAAAAAAACTTTTTATTTTTTTATAAAGGAAGTCCTATCCAACTAAAAACCCCTATCATTTTTAGTGCAATATAAAACATCACAACAATAAATATATACCTTAACTGTTTTTCTGGAAGTTTATGGGACGCTTTCACACCTATTTGGGCCATTGGTACACTTATTACTGCTAATACAACAAACTGTATAAGATTGATATATCCTATTGAGTAGGGTGGAAGTCCAGCAACATTGAATCCATTTGACGTATATGCAATTATTCCCCCCAATGAAGTGAATGCTATAACAGCTGTTGATGTTCCAACAGCCCGGATCATCCTAAATCCCATTAATATAACTAATATTGGGACCAAGACAACCCCACCACCAACACCCAGTAGTCCGGATAATAATCCAGTTAAAAATCCAATTAATATATAACTCAAGAATCCTTCTTTTGGTTCGCCACTTATCTCGGGGTACTTGGCAATTAACATCCAAACACCAGAAATACAAACTAAGATTCCAAAAATTATCCTTAAATATATTCCAGGTGTGTTAGCGGCTAAAGTACCTCCTATAAGTGCCGCAACTAATCCGGAAATACCCATTAGTATCATGGGACCAAATAAAACAGCACCTCTACGTGCATGGCCAAGTGTTCCGCTGATTGCTGTGGGTAAAATCACAGCCAAGCTAGTGCCAAATGCAATCCTAATAGCTGTTGTTGGATCAACACCTAAAGATGTGAGCAGGAAAAATTGGATGGGTACCATAATAAAACCTCCACCCACACCCAAAAGTCCCGATGCAAAACCAACCAGTGCACCTGTAAAAAGCAAGACAATCAAATATAATGTAAAATCCATTGTAAAACTCCAAATAATATTCTCTTATAAATAATTGTTAATTACAATTTCGAAAGCCTTAGAAATACTTGATCTTCTTCAAATTAAAGTTTTCCACATAAAAAATGGAGTTCACCATAGAAAATATTGGATAACTTAAGTTGGAAAATTTATTTGGACAATTAAAAGAAAATGGAAATAACAGTAAATTCAATAGATAATTTAATAATCAAAATAATTAACAAATCTTATTACATTAACGTTTGTAAAAAATCAGTTAAACTTTGGGATCAGTAAAAGGATTAATAGAACTTCTCATATGGACTCTAAAATCATTTATAATAAGGGTTAGATATTAACAATTAATAGGTTGGTTAAGTGGACTTAAATAAAAATGGTGGTAGTTTGGATCTGAAGAAGATAAAGGGTATAGGGGAACGTCAAGCAGAAAAGATTATTTCAAGCTTTGGTGGTGAGAAAGAATTCTTAAAGGCTGTTCAAAATTACGAAGTAGATCGTATAACCAGTATTGAAGGTGTGAGTCAGAAAAAGGCTATACACATAATAAATACCATTCTAGGCAATCCTAGCCAAGAATTTCTTAAAACTGAACAAGCCGTACAAATATACAACGATATTATTGAGCGGATACTAGGCTTCGCCAATACTAAGTACTGTGAGAACAGGATACTCTTGATGAGCCCTCTTAAAAATGAAAAGACCATCATGAATAACATCGATTTTGTTATGAAAGCCAAGGATAATGTTAGCCAACTACCATTAGATGATATCAAAACCCTACTCAAAAAAATAGATTCAATGGAAGAACCAAAACCCAACTACAATCCATCCAACACAATACTAGTTGAAACACAAGAAGACTACCATCAACTAATTGAAATGGGTTTGAACAGTTACTGCCCAATTATCACCGGAAATGAACTTGAAAATCCAGAAGACTTTGAATTGATAATATATGTATACAGTGAAGGATTGTTAGAGTTTGAATCACAAAACATTGCCATGGTAAACAACTCGTCAGAGACCTATGAAATAGTTCCACAAGTTGTTCTCCAATACTACAAGAAAAATTATCAAATAATGGAAAATGCCCTAAAAATAAAAAAAATACTAGGACGTGAATCTGTACTGGGAGATGTCATAGATATTCTCAATTCATTAGAATCCCTTGATCTAGATGAGACAATATTTGACGACACCGTAAAATCCGCCAAAATCCAGGCCGATTTAAAGCTTAAAGAAGCAATTGAAAAGATTGATCTCAAAGGTAATGAAGTATTAGATCTTTTAAATGAAGGAATGCCTAAAAAGCTACAGAAAATATTCGACGAAGTTATAAAAGAAGCCAAAAATGAAGTGCGTGAAATCACCGGAGTTTCATTCGATCCATTCATCCAAAAATATCCTGTGGAAATAGATAGTGTTGAAATTGAAAGAATTAAAAAACAGGAAATGGCAAAGAAATATGTTAACGCCTATGAAGAAAATGTCAAGGCCGCAAAAACCCTTTCAAACATGAAAAAAAGGGTTGAAGAAGAAATTCATGAAATTCTTGTCTTTGACTATGAATTCACACTCGGATGCTTTGCACACTACTACGATCTTAATCCCCCAGAAATTTCAGATGGATTCAGTTTCCATGGAGGACTTCACCTAAATCTAGCACTCGAGAACAGTCCAGACATACAACGGATTAATTATAGATTAGAATCTCCCCATAATGTTGTTCTTTTAACAGGAGCTAATAGTGGAGGAAAAACAACCCTACTTGAAACCATAGCCCAAATATGCATCATGTCACAGATAGGACTTCCTGTATGTGCAACTCAAGCACGTGTAAAACTTGTTGATGAAGTTTACTTCTTTTCTAAAAAACGTTCACTTGATGCCGGAGCATTTGAATCATTTCTTAGAACATTTATGCCCATAGTTATCAGAGAAACAGATAAATTAATTTTATTAGATGAACTTGAAGCCATAACAGAACTTGAAGCAGCTGTAAAAATTATATCAAGTTTCATGGATTTCATAGGAGATTCTGATTCATTGGCTGTGATAGTAACCCATATGGCCAGGGAAATTTTAAAATACACCGATGTGCGTGTGGATGGGATAGAAGCAAAGGGTTTGGATGAAAACTACAATCTCATAGTTGACAGAACTCCCCGTATGGATTACTTTGCAAGGAGTACACCCGAACTGATACTCAGAAGGATGTATGAAAAATCTGACAACAAATTAAAGGATATTTACAGGCAGGTACTAGAGAAGTTTTAAAATGATATAAATTTATATGAAATGAAACAAATTATCAATTAATAAAAATTGTTTTAAGTCTAGATTATGAGGTATATGATGTTTCAGAAGATATTAGTCCCAATAAACCCTTTAGAAGATCAAGACTTACTTGTTAAAACTGCTTCTGATCTGGGAGTTGAACAGAATGCTATTATAAGTTTTGTTTACTTTGGTGAAGATCAAAAGGCAATCACCAAACTTGAAGAACATGTTGAAAACTGCAGACAGATGGGTTTAGAAGTTAAGTATGAATCTATAAGTTTTGATGGACAAGAAAAAGAAATTCCCAAAAAAATAGCAGAACTATCAAATGAATGTGACCTAATAATAATGGGCCATTTAAAATTCGATAAGATATATCGATTTGTTCATCAAAGCACAGCCGCTGATCTTATAAATCTTGTTTCTATACCTGTAATGGTAATACCAGACGAGGGAAATTGTAAATTCATACTCGATAAATATTGATTCCCAATATATTATTATTTTTATTTAGATGACAAGTTAGGTATAATACTCGAAACTATCTTCTATAAAATATTTTTAAAGATTTTATATTAATTCTATTCACAATAAGAATTTTAGGAAAATATAAAATGAAAATTATAGGAATAGATCTCGCGGGTAAACAAGAAAATCCTAGCGGAATAGCTATTCTTAATGGAAATAAAATAAAATTATTAACTATTTATTCTGATAATGAAATATTAGATTTAATAAATGAATTTAAACCACAGGTTATTGTAATTGATGCCCCATTATCCCTTCCAGCGGGTAGATGTTGCCTTGAGAAGGAGTGTGAATGTGCAGTTGGAGGACATTTTCGCCAAGCTGAAAGGGATATACGTCAATATGGACGAGTACTCCCATTAACATTCAGGGGTATGAAGATGTTAACACTGCGTGGTGTTAAACTCTCACTCGAACTTAAGAAAGAATACACTGTATTAGAATCACATCCCCATACCGATTTTAAAATCCTTAGAATTGAAGATCCATACTCCGGTTTGAACCAATATTTTAATATATCTCCAGAAGCAACTGAACACGAGTTAGACGGAGGAATATTAGCTTTAACGGGATTATTTTATTTAAAAAATTGTTTTAATGAATTGGGTGATCCTGATGAGGGAACAATTATTCTCCCAATAGGTGAGATATGTTTAGATATATTAAATGAATTTTTTAAATAACATAATAAGACTTTTTCGTCAAAAAAAGTGTTTATGATTGATATCAGTTTATTAAAAAATATGAAAAATAATTATTTAATTGATTTTGTCTTTAATAAATAATCTATTTAGAATTTTATTAAAATAGTTTTACAGAATCAATAGATATATGTAGTTTATTTATAGCAAATTATTTACAAGAATATTAGATTTGTTTGGAAATAATATATTTAAAATAGTAAATATAAGATGGCCGGCAACGTCAAAGGGTTCCCATAGGCGCTA
>PLTK01000044.1:0-572 GCA_003164415.1 Methanobacterium sp.
GGTTGGCTCAAAGAGAAGGACTTCCAGAAGTGGGAGAAGTTTTAAAGACAATTGCATTTGAAGAAGCGGGTCATGCTGCAGTATTTGCTGAAATGAATGGAGTTATATCTTCCTCACTTAAAGAAAATCTTGAAACGATGCTTCAAGGGGAAACAATGGCTAACAATGAGAAAAAAGCATCTTCTAAATTAGCTAAGCTTGAAAATATATATCCTGCCCATAATTTCTTTGATGAAAGTTCTAAAGACGAAGCAAGACATGCGCGTATGTTGAAAGGAATATTAGAAAGATATTTCTAAATTCTTTATTTTTTGATTATTATAACAAAAAGAATATAATTAATTTGTATCATAAATTTTTTTAAAGTCAATTATCCATTATGCTTTGTTATATTACTTGCATTCCTGCTGAAAATGCATATAATATGACAATTATCATATCATGCCATTCATTTTTTCAATAACATTTTCCGCGGCCAGTACTATGGGATCTACAACCATTGAAACTGGTGGGGCATATGAAAATTCCATCTCTGTAAGTTCAGTACATTTAACTCCTTTGGCAATTGCCAA
>PLTK01000044.1:581-16753 GCA_003164415.1 Methanobacterium sp.
GGATAATATCTGGCCTTAGTTAATGCTTTACTTCTCCCTATAATCACATCTATATTGTTTAATCTAGCAGAGGTTTCTGTTAGGCCAACAGCACCTATTTCAAGCTCTCCTATCACTGAAACAACGGAGTTTAAAACTGGTCTAAAAACAGCATCTCTTCCAATAATATTTTTAGCTGCGACTTTTCCTTGGCGTACTGCAGTTGTTCCAAAGGGAGATACAGTTTTTTGTCCGGTTATCCCATCATATACTTCTACACAATCACCAACGGAATAGATACATGGAATTGATGTTTCCATTCTTTCGTTTACAGTGACTCCCATGTTACCAATGATGCACCCTGCTTGTTCTGCAAGTTTAANNTCTCCAACAATAACCTCTTCAGCCTTTTCTGTTCCTATAATTTTATTTAAAGCTTTTTCAAGAACAATATTCACACCTAAACTTTCTAGGTAATCCTGTACTTTAAGTGCCATATCTGGATCTAAAGACCTTGGGAGTATCTGTGGTACCATTTCAGTAACACTCACATCAATTCCAAGCTGTTTAAGCCCATAACCAAGTTCTAGACCTATGGCACCAGCACCCACAACAATGGCTTTACTGCTGTGTTCTGCCCATTTTTTAATTTTGGCCCCATCTTCAATGGTTCTGACCTTGAAAACTCCCTTTAAATCTGTTCCTTCCACCGGTGGTATGAACGGTGATCCACCAGTTGCAATAACCAAATAATCGTAGTATAAAATACCTTCAGTTTTATTGGTCGTTTGGGTGTTATTTGAACGATATTTCACAAATTTTTCTGAAGCCACCACCTCAAAGACTTCAGAATCGGTTATAATGTTGATACCTTGTTTTCCATAGTATTCTGGTGTGTGCATGACGATTTCATCGAAAGATTCTATTTCTCCGCCTATAACATATGGAATAGCACATTGGGAGTATGCAACCTGGTTTTCACGTGTTATGACTGTTATTTCAGTTTTATCAGAATATTTTCTTATATTTGAAGCAACGGTAAGACCACCAGCACCGCTACCGATTATAACAACTTTCATATTATTTTACACCATTTCCAACGATTTTCTTGAATTGAGTAAACTTATTTTTATAAAAATTCTAAAATTTAAAAAAAAATTTAGTTATAGAGATAGCAATATCCCCCTTGCTAAACTGTAGACTATTATTGATGCTATTAGCAGAATCAAGAAATAGGATAATGGAGTCATTATTTTGTTAACAACACTTTCAGATAATTTATAACCTAATAGTTCCTCTAATAATAACCCGCCGTCTAATGGCTTCACAGGGAGAAGGTTGAATATTCCGACTGAGAAGTTCAAGAGGAAAATCCAGAAAAATAATTGCTGAAGCGAGTAAATAAACCATGGAATTTGAGTACCAACAGTTTTTGCAACATTACTGTTGACGAATTCTTGTTGCATGGCCCTTATACCAATATAACCTTTGGATGAATTGTCTGGATTGGCTCCTGTTTTAATTGTATAATTGCCCGACGTTGTTTGGAGGGTTACATTTTCCCCTATTTTAAGTTGACTAAAAACAACCTCAGCATTGGAAAGAGTTGTAGTATCCACTCCATTTATACTTTGAACAATTGTTCCTTGGGGTAGTTTCCCATATGCAGGACTACCTGGAACAACGCTGTATATCTGGACACCGCCGTTATGGAATGTTGGAAATACTGGGCCGGTCACATTTTCTCCGAGAGTAGGTGTTTCTATATGGGTTCCAGGTATAGTAAAACCGGGTATACCAATAAATACGCTGCCTATAATCATCAAAGTGATAAACATAACTATTATAAAGGATATGGCCGCTAATATCAAATTGAAAATAGATCCTGCTGCGTAAATTCTTAATTTCTGAATTCTTTCGGATTTTTGGACATCTTCTTCGTTTGGTTCAACAAAGGCACCAGGAAGTACAGCTAATAATAAAACGCCTATTGAATCTATTTTAACTCCTTCGATCCTAGCGATTATACCATGACCAAATTCGTGGACCACTAAAACTGTCATCAATCCTATTATACCATAGCCTAATGGTATAAATGCCTGTGAACCCGGAATATCCACTCCCGGCAGTATTATTGACAATTGTGGGTTTGTAAATGTTGATGAAAGTGTAGATAATATGAGTCCTAGGGTTAATATCATGAAGAAAAACGACACAGGTATACCTATATTCATGATGAGTCTCCAAGATCTAGGACTTTTCATAGCTACAGAATCTATAAAGTCCCGTAATCTTTTAGTTCTTCTCATCATTATAGGCCCTTCAATATCAATTTTCAATCTATCTTTAAATAGAAGGGCAACAACCCATATAATAATAAATGCAATAGCGTAATACCATAAAACGTTCAATGCCAAAAGAATCACCTTTAGATATGTATTTATATTTTTAATTAAATTGCTATTAGTATTTTGTTATCTATTAAATTCGTTTATAAATCTTAAACTGTCAGTGAATCGTATGGAAGAACGTTACATTCCTCTCCTTCACCAATTCCTTCAACATTTTCTTCTATAATAATATAAGCGTTCGATTCTACCATAGATCTTATGATCCCTGAACCTTTAATCTTCAGTGGTCTAACCATATTTAATTCTGTTTTTGCCCTTATATAATCTGTCCTTCCAAGACTTGAAGGGATCTTCCTCGAAGCAATTTTAGGGATTATTTGGGGCTCATTTTCTATTCCCTGCATTTTATAGAGACTATTCCTCACAAAAACATCAGCTTGTACAATTGCTGCTACAGGATATCCTGAAAGCATAAAAATAGGTTTTTCATGTATAATTCCGTATCCAAAGGGCTTACCAGGTCGTAATGCAACACCATGTATTAAAACTTTGCCAATATTTTCTGTTACATCTACCACTACGTCTCCTTTGCTAATTGCAGTACCGCCTGTAGATATTAAAGCATCGTGTGTCTCAATTAATTTTTCAAATTCATTTTCAACAAGTTTATGACTATCAACACAATGTACTAATGTTGGAATGGCCAATGCGGATTCTACCATGGCCTTGAATGTATAATGATTTGAATTTATAATCTCTGCTCCATTTAGTGATGTACGGGGCATTACCAGTTCATTTCCTGTGGTAATAACTGCTATTTTGGGCTTTTTATAGACATTTACACTATTGTAACCTGCTGAAGCGATTAATGCAAGATCTTGAGGTCTTAAAATTTGCCCATTCCCTAAAATATCGTCTCCCTCTTTTATATCTTCACCCATGGGGGAGATATTTTCTCCAGGTTTTAAAGTCATTTCAACTTCTAGATTATCCCCTTCTGAATTTGTATATTCTTCCATTACAACAGAATTTGCCCCCTCAGGTATTGGTGCTCCTGTTGCTATTCTTACAGCTTCTCCATGTTTAACCAATTCACTTGAAACTTGACCTGCACCTATTGTATCAATGATCTTGAGTTTTGCAGGATTGGTCTCAGAAGATCCAAAGGTATCTTCGGCAAAAATTGCATATCCGTCCATTGCAGATCTTTCAAAAGGAGGAGAATTTAATTCTGATTTTATATATTCAGCTAACACTCTTCTATGAGCATCTTCAAGCGAAATTTTCTCAACACCAACATTTTTCAGAGAAGAATCTATAATTTTTTGGGCCTTTTTGACCGGCATAAGATTTGATAAAAACATTTTTTTTCTCGAGTAGAATTTATTTTGAAATTATTTCTAAGTTTATTCTCTAAATATAATATCTAATAAATTGATCCAATTATTAAGAAAATCAATTGAAGATTTCAATATTTTTATTCACACCATTTAAATTAAAGAACCGATTGATATTTCGTAGGTTACACTTCAAACTATGATTTAAAATTTAATAATCATTAATAATAAATAGGGTGATGATATCCATTCACAACTTCATATCATCTGTCCTATATATACATTCAACATGGGGCTTGGATCGTAAAATTCATTTTTTATTTTCAAAGCTAAGATATTACAACCAGTAAATTTAATAAATAAGAATATAGTCTTCTCAATAGAAATAATTTATATATATTAAATGGTGGGGTTCGGTATGGACTCAAATGAAGTTATGATAAAAATAGAATCTTTGACTAAATCATTCGGCAGAATTAAAGCACTGGATGATCTCAACCTCGAAATAAAACGGGGAGAACTCCTTGGAATAATAGGTCCAAACGGAGCAGGTAAAACAACTGCAATAAGGATGGCTTGTTGTATACTTAAACCCGATTTTGGGGATATTAAAATTGACGGTATAAGTATCCATGAAGATCCTATAAGGATTAAATCAATGATAGGATACCTCCCTGAAGAACCTAATTTATATGAACGTTTTAAAGCTAAAGACCTTCTTAAATATTTCGCAGAACTCTATGGGGTTCCAAAAAATGATATTAATGGTAGAATAGAATATCTACTAGAACTTGTAGGAATGACAGAAAGAAAAGATGACAGAATAAATACATTTTCAAAGGGATTGAGACAGAGAATTAGTGTGGCAAGAGCCCTTGTTCACGATCCTGAAATAATAATACTTGATGAGCCTACGATGGGTCTTGATCCTGCAACTGCAAACTCTATACGCGATTTTGTAAGGAATCTTAAAGGAAATAAAACAATGATATTATGTACTCATTACATGGCAGAGGCAGATTCCCTGTGTGATCGAGTTGCAATACTTAATAAAGGAAGAATCATAGATGTTGGAACGCCGGGTTACCTTAAATCTAAAATACACGGCGATGTGATACTAAAAATCAGAATACAAAACATTGATGATGTTAACGGTTACAAAGAACAAATAATGAAATTTCCATCGGTTGCTGCCGTTGATTTTGTTGATGGAGAATACTTAATATCTTTAAAATACAGAAATGAGATGTCAGAAATTGTTGAACTCTTTGGCAATAATGTAAATTCGATTAACACTAAAGAACCTACACTCGAAGATGTATTCATAAATACAGTTAAATGACCGAATAAAATTTTAAGTGTTACCATGAAATTCACCAGCATAACTAAATGGGAGTTTAAAAACACCTTAAAAAGCAAGAAGTTCATGATGATCTTCTTTTTACAGCTTTCAGTTCTCTTTTTAATGATAATTATCTTCAATTCATTTGTTACAAACATCGAATCAGATAACAGTGTATCAATTACACCCTCACTGAGCGGATTCGCTTCCATGGATGTTCTCGACCAAAGTGGATTATTTTTAAAATTAATTAACCCCGCTGATATAAGCATTGTTCCGTTGTCCTATAATGCTTCAATGAGTAATATTGCCGAAGGGAAAACTACAGGATTTCTTTATGTACCTGGAAATGCTGATCAGAAGATACGATCGGGACAAACTATTGATATGACAATTTATTTGGACTCAAGTGATCCAAAAAGTAGTGTTGTAAGGGATGAAGTGAATTCAACCACTCAAATAATATCTCAATCATATAGTAACACTCTAACTGATTCTGTTGTGCCCCAGAATACAACTATTCCCACTGTTAAGCAGGAATCAACAGGAGAATCGTTACCTCTTCAAATTATAAAAAAAGTCATGCTTGTTATCCTGCTGTTTTTACCCCTTTTACTGTTTGGAAATATGATTATTGATACTGTAGTTGGTGAGAAGGAAAGAAAAACAGGTGAAATCCTTATTGCTATGCCAATGTCTCAAGCTCAAGTTATCATTGGTAAAAGCATGGCCGTTGTACTTACAATATCTCTACAAGTTGCAATGTGGTTGATCATACTTTTAATTGCAGGATTTCATATAGATAATCCTTTATTGGTTTTTATCTTCATTTTCTTAACATCAATACCCATAATTGGAATTACATCAGTTGTAGCAGCATATTCTAAAAATTTTAAAGAGGCAGGTATTGGATTAAGCATAGCCTACATGGGGATAGTTGGATTTCTTGTTGTACCGGTACTATTATACCTCTCAAGAAAATCATTTATAGCAAATATTTCCCCTATGACCATAGTGATGAGAATATTTTCTGGAGAATCCATACCACCGACCGATTATGGTATTTCACTTGCTGCCATTTTAATTGTTAGCATAATTTCATATTGGATTGCAATTAAACTTTTTGAGAGGGATGATATAATGTTTGGACCCAGACCTGGTATTTTACGACTTATATATGATTTAATAACTTTTAAAAAGTTTTAATATGTAACTGATTATCCACATAACCTAGATAACATCTAAACCAAAAAAAAGTTAAAATTAATGTAATAAACTAAAAACAATTATAAAACAAATTATACATCCAATTTATCCTTAAATTTAAAATATTTGGTGAGATACAGTGATATTAATTAATATAATTCTAAGAGATATGTGTAATAATCAAATCAAATAGAAAACTGGAAATAAAATGAAACTATCAGCACTAGCAAAAAAGGAAGGCCAAGATATCCTTAAAAATAAGATCTATCTTGGAGTGGTTTTTGTTCAAGTATTCATATTACTCGGAACATTTGGTATTGCACTAGCAACCTCCATTGCATCTGATCCTGCACTACTAGATCAGTATGGAGCAACATCTGCCCTTAAAGTAGGTGTACCTGATAGTATACAAGGATCCCAGCTAGAGTCTGATCTTCAAAAACAGAATCTAAATTTAACATATTACAAAAATATCAGCGATGCACAACAATCCATTGGAACAACTCTTGTTGCTGTGGTGGGATTCAATTCTACAACTGGACAGAATATAACTGTTAAAACTGATACATCAAACGTTTTTTATCCGGTAGTTTCATCTAAAATAAATAACGCTGTTAATGAGTATCAAACCCAGAAAAAACTAGCATCTTCAGGTTTAAGCAATACAGAAATACAGAGAATTATTAACCCCATAAATCTTCAAGTGGTTAACCTTAACGAGAATCATCCGGCTAATATAGCCCTTGATAGTTCATATTTCGTTGAAATAATGTATGGGTTTATAGTTCCATTTATTTTGCTTCTACCCTTCTTCTTGGCAAGCAACATTGTTACCGACAGTATTGTTGGTGAAAGAGAACGAAAAACATTTGAAGTTCTTTTAATGACTCCAATATCCAGTTCTATGGTAATGCTCGGTAAAACATTGCCAATATTATTTTTTTCACTTATTCAAAGTGTTGCCTGGATAATTTTATTAGATCTGCTTAAAGTTCCAATTTACAATCCATTATTTATGTTTATAATGCTATTCTTTATGGGGTTGGGTTTTATTGGCATTGGAATTCTCTTATCTATGTTTGTTGATAGTACAAAGGAAGCAAACTCAGCCATAACTATTATCTTGGTATTTGCAACCTTCATATTATTCATGCCATTGTTCATCAAGACATCATATTTTACTCCTATCTTGAACTATATTCCCACTATAATAATGGTAAAAATAGGTTCAACACCTAATATAGGACCTGATATTCTTATTTCAGGATTACCAACTATTTTATTATCGATTATGATATTTGGATTCACAGTAAAATATTTCAGACGTGAAAGGGCAATTAGACTGTGAATTACCCAATGTTTTGTATGGGGCTTCCTGTGTGTGCACCATTTAATGATGGGATTGTTTGTTGTTGATTATCATCATTTTTTACAATAAATATATCACTAAAGTAATTGCTAGGGCTGAGATAATAGGAATAGGAATGTTATCATCTATAGGGCTGTAAGCTTCTGTTATTGCCCCAACCAAAGCCCCAATCAATGCAGGTAATAAAGGTAATAATGTAAGTACACTTAAAAAACTCACTAAAAAAAATGCTAAGCTGCCTTCAAAACTTTTTAAACCATTAAATGGTAATTTATGCTTCCCATATCTTGTACCTATTATTGTGGAAGCAGAATCCCCAAGTAAAAGCATTAATATTCCTGCATCTGCAATTACCAAATTGAAGCGGAATATATACAGAGTTGCTATAATTCCAATAAAAAAATATAAAAATCCCCTTTCATCGTCCCGTCTCTTGCAACTGGTCAGTATTGTAGAAAAAATTGGTATACGATAATATTTATCCAGTATAAAAACCATTTCGGATAACACGAATATTATTATACAGAAGAGTATCAATACTTGTGGGTTTAAGAATATTCCAAGCACCAGTATGAAAATCCCTGATGCATGAATAATCTGCCGCAGTATTTCCCTATCCATAACATCAAGCCATGAATTTTTCTATTATTCCGGTATAAGAATTTTTAAGTTCTTCAACAGCTACAGTAAATTGATCTTTTATTACAAGAGAATCTCCTCTAACTTCTCCTATAACTGCAGATGGTACAACTATTTTTGAAAGAACTTCTTCAACTGAATCCTTTTTAACAGTAATTAAATAACGGCCATGTGATTCTGAGAATAGTGTGGTAGATAAATTTAGATCACCCACTACTGGAACTTTTGTTATATCTATAACAGCACCTAATTTTCCAGAAATTGACATTTCCGATAATGCAATTCCTAAACCGCCTGATGAACAGTCATGTACGGCTGTTATATCTCCATTTTCATCTCCCCTAATAAGTTCAAGAACAGATTTTCCTGCCATGTATTCAGCATCCATAAATACTTCGGGAGCTTTTCCTTGAACAAGGCCGTAGATGGATCTATGATACTCCGAACCATCAAGTTCCGGACGGGTTTCACCAATTATAACAATCATATCTCCATTATTTTTAAATTTTGATGTTCTAATATCCTTTACATCCATTTTACCTGCTACTCCAATAACAGGTGATGGATTTACCGTTACTCCTTCTGTTTCATTATAGAAACTAACATTTCCGCTTATAACTGGGGTGTTGAAACGTCTTGCAATTTCTGACATTCCTTTAACACACTCATTAAACTGCCAAAGAACTTCTGGCTTTTCAGGGTTTCCAAAATTAAGACAATCAGCTATGCATATTGGTTCGGAACCCATTGATATGACATTTCGCATTGCTTCCGCAACCGAACCAGCACCACCATTATAGGGATCTAGTTTGGTATGTATGCTGTTGCAGTCAGAAGTGATAGCAAACGCCGTATTTTTATCAACCCGAATTACAGCTGCATCATCACCAGGTTTTACTATAGTACCAATTTGTACTTCATGATCGTACTGTCTATAGACCCATTCTTTACTTGCGATGTTCTCGGAAGATAATAATTTAAGTAAAGCGTCCCTTGGATCAATATCTTCAACTGTAACATATTCTTCATCCACTACTGGTTTTTTAAGTTCTCTTTTTGCCACAGGTGGATCTGCAAGTAACTCAGAGGGAACATCTGCAAGAATTTCCCCTTTTAATGTTGTAACAAACTGGTCACCCTCAATCACTTCTCCTACTACAGCAGCAGGAATCTCATATTTTTTAAATACATCCATTAATTCTTCCACATCTTCTGAATGAACAACAAAAACCATTCTCTCTTGAGATTCAGACAACATTATTTCATAGGGAGTCATGCCATCTTCACGTAAAGGTATTTGGGTTATTTCAACCCTTGCTCCGTTACCACATTTTGCAGCAAGTTCTGAAATACAGCATGTGATGCCACCACCACCAAGATCCTTAAGACCGTGTACATCAACTTTTTTAAGAGCTTCGAATGTTGCTTCCATTACTTGTTTCTTGGTAAATGGATCACCTATCTGTACAGCAGGTCTACTTTCTAATTCTGAAGTTGTTGTAAGTTCTTCTGATGCAAATGTAACTCCATGTATTCCATCTCGTCCGGTTCTACCGCCCATAAGCACAAAGACATCTCCAACATTTGGAGCTATGCCCCTTACAATTGAATCTCTTCGTACAATACCTGCACATAAAACATTTACAAGTGGGTTGGATTTGAAGTTATCATCAAATTCAACTTCACCACCCACGGTTGGTATTCCCACCCGATTTCCGTAGTCTGATATTCCTTTAACAACATATTCAAATAGATAACGTGATCGTTGGTCTTCAAGATAACCAAAACGTAACGAATCAAGAAGAGCTACTGGCATGGCTCCCATGGATATGATGTCACGTATGATACCTCCAATTCCTGTTCCGGCCCCTCCATATGGTTCAATTGCCGATGGATGATTATGGCTTTCCATTCCTATTACCAATGCCAATTCATCTGTAATTCCAACGATACCTGCATCGTCTCCAGGTCCAATTATAACATTATCTCCTTCATTAGGGAAAAGTCCTAATATTGGACGGCTGCTTTTATATGAACAGTGTTCGGAGAACATTATGTCCAGCATTCCATATTCAAGAGAATTGGGTTCTCTTCCAATCTCATCTTTTATATATTCGAGTTCAGTGTCTGTTAAAGTCATTTTATCACGTTTGGAAATGGAATTTGTTTAATTTGTATGTTTTCCATAATTTTTATATTATACTATTCAATGAAAAATTTCAGATATTGGGATTAACCTTCATAATTTTTTTTTCTAATAAAATTTCTATTTATTATGCCTTAACAATACTAATACTGAGGTTATGGTCTTCTATCTTCCAATCCTTAGTATAATCACCTTCTTCTGATCCAAAATGGAATTTATCAGCTCTTATTTCGTGTGATATAAAATCAACAAAGTTTTTTATAGTATATCGGAAATTGTCACTACAATCAACAAAAACTTCTATGTTGGCTTCAACATCCAGATCTAAATCTTTCCGCATATCTTGAACCCTTCTTATAAGTTCACGTGCCATGGCTTCAGAAAGTATCTCTGGAGTTAGTGTTGTGTCAATGAAAACATTTCCACCTACAAAATCACTGCTTCCAACATTTTCTGGAAGTTCAGTTTCGAACACAATATCTTGAGGCTCAAGGGTAATTGTTTTCTCTTCCAGCTCCACAACGTAAACTCCATCTGATTCTAATTTTTCTAAAATCCTAGCACCATCACCTTCCGCCAGTTTAGATGCTACTATAGGCACATCTTGCCTTAGTTTAGGGCCAAGTGTTTTCATGTTCGGTAGAGCAGTTATTGTTACATCCTCAAATTTATCAGATGAAACAACATCTTTAGTGTTTGCTTGTTCCATAATAACATTTCTAAGTGATTGTGCAGCGTTTAAAACTTTTTTATCCTCTGAAACTATTATAATTTCACTGACAGGCCACCTCAATTTGTATTTAGCAGCATCACGTGCCCTTGCACATGCTTCTATTATCTCTCGAACAATATCCATATTAGATTCTAGTTCTGTGTCTATTTGTTTTTCATCAAATTCCCAGTCAAGCATATGCAAACTCAAAGGATAACTAGTTTCAACAGTTCTAATTAAGTTCTGATACATATCTTCTGTTATATGGGGGGCTATAGGAGCTAATGTTCTTATTAGTAGTTTAATGGCATTATACAGAGTATAATATGCTCCTAACTTGTCAGGATCGTTCTTTTCATTCCATGTACGTCCTCTTATGAGTCTGATATACCATCTGCTTAGATCTTCAAGTATGAAGTTGTTTATAGCACGTGTGGCTTTGTGGAAGTACAGCGCTTCTAGAGATTCTGTTACCTCCTTTGCCATTGAGTTTGCCCTTGAAGTTATCCAAAGATCCTCTTCCCTTAGATGAATATCTTCCAATGTATAATCTGTTGGATCGAATTTGTCAATTGACATGTAGGTGGTTGAAAATACGTAAACATTCCACAGTATGTTGAACATTTTATTGATATTTTTGAGTTCGTCCCAATTAAATTTCAGATCCTCCCATGGTTTATTCCCCCATAAAAGATAGAATCTTAGGATGTCTACTCCGTAAAGCTCAATCACCTGTTCTGGTTCTACAACATTTCCAAGTGATTTGCTCATCTTCTTCCCCTCTTCATCAAGGGTGAATCCATGCATCAAAACCTTTTTATATGGTGAACTGTCGTTGGAAATTACTCCACAACCTAATTGTGAATAAAACCATCCACGAGTCTGATCATGACCCTCTGTTATAAAGTCGTAGGGATACCATTCATCGAAGAGATCCTTTTCTTCAGGATAATGAAGTGCCGCCCATCCTGCAATACCCGAATCTATCCATACATCCAGGACATCCGGTGTTCTCTTCATATTTCCACCGCATTTGCATTTGATGGTTATCTCATCCACATGTGGTCTGTGTATAAAATCGCCTTTAAGTTCCCCTTCTGCTGAAATTGATTTTAATTCTTCAATTGAGCCCACTACTGTTATTTCGTCACAATTTTCACATTCCCAGATTGGTATTGGTATACCCCAATATCTCTGTCTTGAAATTGTCCAGTCCCTAGCATTTTCTACCCAATTTCTAAAACGGTTTTCACCAGCCCATGATGGGACCCACTCTATTTTATCGAGTTCGTTTAACATTTTTTGTTTAACATCGGTAACNNTGTTTTAAGATCTTCTATGATATTCGCATCGGCATCTTTAACGAATTGGTCTACATATTTCCCTGCATCATCCATGAAAAGTCCGGCTTCATCAACGGGACAGAATATTGTTAATCCATATTTTTTACCTATTTCAAAATCCTCAGGACCGTGACCAGGTGCTGTATGGACACATCCAGTACCTTCAGTTAATGTAACATGATCTCCAGGAAGTACAATATGATTAAATTCTTTTTGGAGGGGGATCTCATCTGAAAGAGGATGATTATATTCTATTCCCTCGATATCAGATCCTTTAACTACCCTTAGAATTTCGTAATTTTTCTCGGTCTGATCACAATCGCAGTGGCCGTCGGGATGTTCATGTTTAATTCCATTTAAAACAGAATCTACTAAGGCTTCTGCCATGATATAAACATCTTCATCAACCTTTACATAGGCATAATCAAAATCAGGATTTATACATACGGCCATATTTGCTGGTAGAGTCCATGGTGTGGTTGTCCAGACCAAAATAAAGGTTTTGTATTCTGTATTGTTCTGATTCTTTAGTGGAAACTTTACATAGATGGATGGGTCGTCTTTATTTTCATAATCAATTTCAGCCATTGCAAGGGCTGTTTCACATCTAGGACACCATGTTATGACACGTTTATCCTTTATAAGTAAATCCTTTTCATTAGCCCTTTTAAGAGTCCACCAACAGGATTCCATGTATTTAGTATCGAAGGTAACGTATGGATTATCCCAGTCCATCCAAACTCCTAAAAGTTTGAATTGTTTGGTCATAATGCCTTTATTTTCTATTGCAAATTCTTTACATTTATTAACAAAATTTTCAATCCCAATACGTTCTTCTATCTCTTTTTTACTCTTCAACCCAAGTATTCCTTCAACCTTATGTTCTATTGGGAGCCCATGAGTATCCCAACCCGGCTGTCGACGAATATTAAAACCGGACATGCTTTTATATCTGAGATATGTGTCCTTAATTATTTTATTCCATGCTGTTCCAAGATGTATCCTACCACTACAGTATGGGGGCCCATCAAGGAATGAATACTTGGGCTTATCCTCCCTCATTTTTTTGGTTCTTTCGTAGATGTCCATATCTTCCCAGAACTTCTGTACCTTCTCTTCAATAATCCGTGATTTGTATGAGCGTTGAGCCTCCTCTATGGCCATAATTATTCTCTCCTTTATGATTTTCCTAATTATATTGATCTAAAGTTTTGTTTTAATTATATAAAATAGTTAATTTATTATTGTTTTTAGATAGTGTTTAGATATAATTGTTAAATATTATATAAAGTAGTTTATCGTGAAAATAAAAGAAAATATAGTATGGAATATAGATATGGACTTTTGAATACTTTAGTATCCTATGGAATTTGAAAAAATGATTTAATAGGAATTTAGGGTGGTTAATCCCTAAATTTATGTTGTTCAGAAGGTTCTTATTTTACCCTCAACCATCATCTCGGTGATCTTTCCTATATTTTCCAGCCAGTTATTCATTATTCCTTCAACATCACTGTTGACAGATCCCATACTGTAACCGTNNATTTGGCTTAATAGCATTATATGGACTTGTTTTACACCGTCTAATTCTTTGGTTATGTCTTGGGCCATTTTGTTGGATAATAGGTTGTATATTTTACCAACATGATTTATAGGATTTTTACCGGATGTTGCTTCCATTGACATTGGTCTGTTGGGAGTTATGAGGCCATTTGCTCTGTTACCACGTCCCACCGATCCATCATCCCCCATTTCAGCTGAAGTACCAGTAACGGTTAGATAGAACCCCTTCTCGGATTTACAGGAATTATCATCACCAGTATTTATGAATGTTCCAACTTCTCTATCTGTTTTTTTCAGGGCTAAATCGGTTATTATACTTTGTATTTCGTTTTTAACGTTAAGATAGGTATCAATTCCATCAACAAATTTAGATACCATTGCAACGGCAGTTGTGAGTATTATTTTATTGTTCTCACGCAGACCCATGACCTTGATATCTTCCCCNNACTATTTGTTCGGTCTCAGAAAATGGTGCAAATCCTACTCCAAAGGATGTGTCATTTGATGATGGCATTCCATCTCTTTTAAACACATCAACTAAATCTCCAGATCCACTTCCTATCTTACATTCCACAACAGTGGAACTTTCAACATCAAGGTTGATGATATTCTTTTTTAAATATTCCTTAGCAGCGGTTATTGCAATCCTGTCGATTCCAATTTTTTTACCATCGTACTCTGAAACACCTCGACCGGTTAAGAGTATATCTATTGGTTTTATTATTTCTCCGCCTCCGAAGTGTGGATCTGATTCGCCTGCTGTGATCTGCACTTCGTCGGTGTTGTGGTGCATGATCTTGCCATTAAATTTTTCCATGTATACTTGGCATAGAGCTCTACTTACAGACTCTGCAATTCCATCACTTATACTATCAGGGTGACCTATACCCTTTCTTTCTACTATCTCTACTTCCTGCTCTTCAATAGGTTTTTGAATAAGCTCTTTAACAATGATGTTCCTCATAAATGGCCTCCCATATTAATGTTAATTAGTGAGTTAAAACCATCTCCTTGAATTATGTTAATTATCAAAAATGCATGCTTCATTGGGTTTATCAATATAATTATTAACAAATTCGAGTTTAAGGGACGGTGTTTAATGTATGCCTTTTGAAACAACTGATATAAAAAATGATCCATTTCTCTAGAATTCAGACTTAAAAAAATTTAATATTTTTGAAATCAATAAAATTCAACCAACTCAAATATTAAACGACCAAAATTTTAATGCCATCTTATTTTTTATAAGAAACTAATGCTCCCATAATCGGATCATCCATCAGAAATAACTTATTTTGTTTAAGAATTTAATAAATGAGGGTATATCTTAACAGACTTTGTTATCAAGATCCTAAATAACAGCCAAGATAATCAATTGATGACTAATTTAAATCAAAATAAACTCTATTAGTTACCCAGATATTTGTTGTGAATTGGATAATATGAAGCATAATTAATGCAGCTTAAATCATTTTTTTTTAAATATATTTTTTTAACCAAATTTAATAATTACTAGTTGGAATCATAATTTGAAGTAAACAGATTTGAAATTAAAGAAAAATTAACAAACAATCTATTGGAGTATAAATGCTGAATGCAGGTGCAAGTTATGAGCAACATTATTTTATTAAATAAAACTAAGGGCATACGGNNTAGGTGAGGTTGATTTTGCAAATAGTTTCATGTCGAGATTTTTAGGTTTGATGTTTAGAAATGATCTTGAAAGGGGGCTTATACTTAAACTTCCAAGCAGCAGGAGCAGGCGAGGATCAGCTATTCATATGTTCTTCATGAAATTTCCATTGGACATCATATTTGCTGATGAAGCTAAAATNNGCCAAATATGTTATTGAAATGGAGAAAGGAACAATAAACACATTTAATCTTCAGATTGGGGATGAACTCGATTTCACACAAGATTGTGTATAAAAAAATACAAGATTTAGAACAGACATAGATACATGCAATAAAAAATTATTTTCGGAGTGTCATGGATGAAAGTGGAAATATCTGACTATGGTTCTGATGAAACGAATTATTATGTTGTTTACAGAGTAACTGGACTGGACTTGAATGAAGAAGAGAGGCTTCAAGGAAATGTTGAAGGTGATGTAGATATAAAAAATGATGGAATGTACATTACAACACATTTTGAAGAAAAATATTATCCTTTCGGTAGCGAAGC
>PLTK01000095.1 GCA_003164415.1 Methanobacterium sp.
TATGAAAATCTTTATTACATGAAGCAATTATAGATGTTCTATCAGTAACATTGAGTCCACTTTTTAGTGACCTGCATCTTTCATCGGTTACAATACCCATAGATTCTTCTATTATTAATTTTGCAGCTGAAATATCAACTATTCTTAAATTACCCCTAACATCTAAAAATGCATCATAAGTACCATCTGCAACGTAACAAAGTTCTATAGCTACAGACCCCAGAATTCGCATGCTGCTAACAGTTTGACAGAGCCTGTCAACCTTAGAAATATCGGCCCTATATATATAAGCCCCTATTGAAGATCCCATTACATCTTTACGGGAAGATGGTTTGATAGGTTCCCCATTAAGCCTTGCTCCTTTGCCCTTTTGTGCGCTGTAAATGTCATCTGTTGCAAAGTTTTTCACAAACCCCAATTCAATGTCGCCTATTGTTAACTTATGCAGATCTTCTAAACTATTCGATAAACCCTTAGGATCTGCTATTGCTACGGATATCCCGTACGCCGGTATGTTTTTAAGGGCATTTCTAGTACCATCTAAAGGATCTACAACAAATACTGCTTCTGAATGGCCCTTACCTATTTTTAGTTCGCCAATTTCTTCACTTATTAGAGTAACTGGTCTTTCAGTCTGTTCTAAAATTTCTATTACCTTATCTTCAGCTACAAGATCAATGTATTTGGTGGGGGTACCATCAGCACCCATTTTAATTACTTTTCCCCCTTCTTCAGTGCCAACAATGGGTTTAACGACATCTTGAACTTCTCCCAGTATGGTGTTTGAAATATTACTCCAAAAATTGGTGTCTTTTTTATCCATTACTACTCCCCAATTTACATTAGATAATTTTATTTCTAACCAATGTAAACAACTGATGCCACTACAGCACCTTGTTTTTTTACTATATGGCTTTCATTTGCTATCATTATTTCGTTAATATTAAGCCCCCTGATATCCATCATATACCTTACCATAGACTCAGCTTCGTTCTTTACATCTTCAGGATCCCTGTTGATTCCTGTGTTCTCCACTACACAACCAAAATAATCAGACGTTGCAAGGGCTACTGCAGCAGATATTAAATCTCCTTCAATATCAGATGAAGTATATGCCAACACACAATTTACCATATCACCAGGAATAAATTTTGGAACGGGAACCACCTCGGTACCCTCAGGGAGTATGCTTGAAACTTTTATAAGATTAATATCGCCAATCTTTGCATTTAATAATGCATTATCAAATGCATTAAGCTTTGTAGGGCCTTCAGCCCTTCCAGAAGTTATTGAAACTTTCATTTGTATCACTTAAAATCTAAAATAATGGTAAAAATAACATATTCGTATCATTATTATTAATAGATGGGTTATCTATAAAAGTATACTTTTTATACGATCGTGATTCATCACATATTAAAATAATAATTCATCCATATAGCTGTTTAAATTCATAATAAAATCAATTTCCAAAATAAATTATTCCGATGTGTTAGTCTATACAAACTCCATTACACTCATTTAAATAAAGTTTCCAAGTGATTTATTCTTAAAATAGATTTTGTTGGGCCAATGATATTATATTTTCAAAAAATCTTTTGAAGTTAATTAACTTTGCCATGGTAGTAATAATTAAATTGGTATAATATATTATAACTATAGGGCAATCTAAAAGTTCAATATTTTCAATTTAAGCTTAATAATATTAAATATAATTACGTAAATATTTATAATCCAGTTCTCTAATTAAAATTAGATATATTAAAACATTACAAATTTTTATAAAAGTTTAGATATTTAAGATAGATAGGATAATGATACTATACATGCTATTAAATAATATAGTAATGATCATAAAAATAATTTGAATATGAATTTTAATTGATCTCTTTTAGATTTTATAAAGATTCAGAATCTCTTTAACGGTTTATTGAGTATCAAGTGTATATATTGGAGGTAAAAAATGTCAAAGAAGGTAGTAGAAGTAAAAACCTTAAAAGTAGGTAAATATGTAATAATAGATGGTGAAGCATCAAAAATCAGCAGTATTCAAACATCATCACCTGGAAAGCACGGAGCTGCAAAGGCAAGAGTTGAAGCCATGGGAATATTCGATGGCCAAAAAAGAGGTTTTGTTAAACCTGTAGATGCAAAGTGTGATGTTCCAATGATAGACAAACGTTTAGGACAAGTTCTGGCCTTGATGGGCGACGATGTTCAATTAATGGATCTTGACACCTATGAAACTTTCGAAATTCCAGTACCGGATGAGCTGAAAGGTAAACTTAATGAAGGATCTGAAGTAGATTTCATCATGGCAATGGGTAAAAAGAAAGTTATGAGGATAAAAAATTAAGTGGATTGTGGTAAACCCATAATTCCATAATAATCCTTAAAATAGATAATAATTTTTATATATTAAATAAAATAATTAGTCGAGAATAAAATGCTTTTTTACACAGAAAATGTATTGAAATTCGCATTTTCAATTGAAACATCAAATATTGATGTGGAATCATCTAATCATGATGATAGAAAAAGATTTGGTATAGTGGGCGTGCCATTTGACGGTACGACAAGTTACTTGCCTGGTGCGCGTTTTGGACCTAGAGCTGTTAGGGAAGCTTCGTATAACTTCGAGCGATATAATCTAATTTTAAATAAAAATATAAATACCGAAATTTACGACTTCGGAGACCTTGAAGTTGTTCACGGCAACTTTAAAAAAACTTGTTCAAATCTTGAACAAACTATATCTGAAATTCTGGACTTGGGACTTATTCCCTTAATTATAGGTGGAGATCACAGCATTAGCTGTTGTGTACTGAAAGCTATAGATAAAAATGATTTAAATTTTCAGGATATCACCATTATACATTTTGATGCACATATGGACCTCCGAGATCGATATATGGATGAAAAATATTCACATGCAACTGTAATGCACAGGATATTTGATATGAATCCCAAGCAGATTATCCAGATAGGTGTGAGATCATCTTCAGAGGAGGAAGCAATATTTGCTCGTGAAAATAATTTAAAAGTTTATACTTCCGATGATGTGGATGAAAAACTTGAAGAAATTATTAAATTTATAAAAAAAATTGAAGGACCAATTTATGTGACCTTCGATATCGATGTTTTAGATCCTGCTTTTGCACCGTCTGTTGGTACTCCATCACCATGCGGTCTGAACCCAAAACAGATAGAAAAAATGATATATAGTCTTAAAAACAAAAAAATTGTTGGCTTTGATTTGGTTGAGGTATCTTCAAACAAAATTGGTGATATCACGTCTGTAAATGCAGCCAAGACTATCTATGATGTTTTGAGTCTGTGAGGGACATTATAAACCTAGCATATTCATTAAATTATTTTAATTTTAATATTATAATTTTTAAATATTTTGTAACCATATTAGTACATCATACTAAGAATACAGAAATTTTTATAGTGGAATGAAAATATCTTAATTATTACTAATTATTTTAAACTGAATCTGTTGAAATTATTTTATAGAAAGAAACTGAATCAAAAATCTTTCATGATTTGATTTAAAAAATTAAGGTGAATAAAATGTACACACGAGAAGTAAAACTTTCTGGACATATAATAGACTCTTTAATACTTCCAAATACTCTTGATCTTATAATGGATATGGGGGGAGATTTTAAGATACTTGAATTTGAAGTAGGTAAACTCAAGGTAGATACTAGTCATGCCAGAATACAAGTTGAAGCACCTAACAAAATACTCCTTGGAGAGATATTAGACGAACTTTCAGAAATCGGAGCACTCGTTATTGAAATTAAAGATGTTAATTTATTAAGATCAGAAAATGATAAAACACTTCCAGCCGATTTTTATTCAACTACTCACCATCCAACTCAAATACGTTATAAAGGAGAATGGGTAGTTGTTGAAAACATTGAAATGGATTGTATGATTGTTGTTGATAGTGAAAATGATAGAGCATTATGTGAACCTATTGGAAGAATCAAACAGGGAGATCTTATAGTAGTGGGTAGGGAAGGCATACAAGTTCTACCACCTGAACGTCCGAGGGGTAAACAAGGTGTTTTTGAGTTCATGTCAAGTGAAGCCTCCTCTGAAAAACCAATAAAATCCATCATAGCAAATATAGCATCTGAAATAAAGGAAGTTAAAAAAAGAGGCGGGAAAATTGCCATTGTTTCGGGTCCTGCAGTTGTTCATACAGGGTCAGGATCAATATTGGCCAATATGATTAAAGAGGGATATATAGATCTGATATTTGCTGGAAATGCACTTGCAACTCACGATATAGAAAGTGCACTCTATGGAACTTCACTAGGTATGGATGTAATAACTGGAGAAGCCGTTACAAGGGGTCACAGGAACCATATATATGCCATTAATGAAATAAACAAAGCCGGATCCATAAAAGCCGCAGTTGAAAATGGGTTGTTGGATAATGGAATAATGTATGAATGCATCAAAAATAACGTTCCATTTGTATTGGCAGGTTCAATAAGGGATGATGGACCACTTCCAGATGTAATAACAGATGTTATCGAAGCTCAAGATGAAATGAGGAAACACGTACACGGTGTAGATATGGTTATAATGATCTCTACCATGCTCCACTCAATTGCAACTGGAAATATGCTACCATCACATGTAAAAAGTATATGCGTAGATATAAACCCTGCAACAGTTACCAAACTTAGTGATAGGGGTAGTGCTCAAGTTGTTGGAATTGTTACAGATGTAGGAACTTTTTTACCAGTACTCTACAACGAACTAAAATCAGATTAATACTATTTTTTTAAATACTTGTTTTTTTTATTATCCTAACCATATCATAATATGAAAATTTTTTTATTTACAAAAATACATATTAACATATATGAAAAGTGTGAAAATTTTAGGGGCGGGTCCAGCGGGATTGGCAGCAGCAATTAATCTTTCACAAAACGGTTACAATGTAGATATTTTTGAAAGAAATCTTGATGTTGGCAACAATATCAACGGTAATCTACAAGGACTTGAAAACTGGTCTGGGGATCAAGATGTTATTGAAGAGTTCAAGAAGATGAATATTAAAACAAATTTTCATTGTGAACCATTCAATAATCTTAGAATAACTAATAGCAAAGAAAACTGGGATTTTTCGTGTGAAAGACCCGCATTTTACGTTTTAAAGCGTGGTACAGATAATAACAGTTTGGATCAAGGCTTGAAAAAACAGGCCCTTGATAATGGGGTTAATATACGATTTGGTGAAACAGCCCCTATTTCAGATGTTGATATCGTTGCAACAGGTGGTGATCCCAAATTCAAGTTTGCTGTTGGCAAGGGTATTTCATTTGAAACAGAACACAAAAATGTAGCAGTGGGACTTGTAAATAATTACCATGCCTTTAAAGGATATTCATATTTACTTGTTTCAAATGGTTTTGGATGTATTGCAACTGTTCTATTTGAAGGATTTCAAGATCTGAATAAATATTTCAAACGAACATTGGACGAGTTCCAATCTAATTTTGATCTTGATGAAAAATATCCCCATAAATTTTCAGGATATGGAAGTTTTTCTAATCAAATAATGAAAAGGGAAGATCAAATATTGATCGGCGAGATTGCAGGATTTCAAGATTTATTATGGGGATTTGGAATTCGTAATGCAGTAAAATCTGGATTTATAGCATCTAAGAGTATTTTAGATGGTAAAGAATGTAAAGATTATTATAAAATTGCAGAAAATTATTTTAAACCTAAACTAAATTCAAGTATTGTCAACAGATTTATCTGGGAGAAATTTGCATCCAACAACTATTCAATTATTTTGAATAGGATATATAATTCAAATGATCCTCTTAAATACCTCAATTCGTTTCATAACTTTAACTTCCTACAAAAGCTAATCTATCCTTTTGCTCTTTTTTACATGAAGTATAGATATCCGAACCTCAAACTATAATTATCACAAAAATAATTCATTAATAAAAATAGGTATTATGGGGATATTTTTATGGTATTGGTTAAAGGAAATCTATTAAATGTTTCTACAGAAGAAATTTATGGTGCAGAGATCGATATTCAAAATGGCATAATAACCTGTGTTAAACCAGTTAACCGTGAATTTAAAGGTTTAATACTACCCGGATTTATAGATGCCCATATCCATATTGAAAGTTCAATGCTTACACCGGCAAGATTTGCAGAAGCTGTTGTTCCCCACGGAACTACATCTGTTGTGGCCGATCCCCATGAAATTGCAAACGTCCTAGGAGTAGATGGGATAAATTATATGGTTAAAGATGCATCTAAAGTACCACTTAAGGTTTTTTTAACTGCGCCTTCATGCGTACCTGCAACCATGTTTGAAACATCGGGTGCAATAATTTCTACAGAAGAAATTACAAGTCTTCTAAAGGAGGATAATGTGGTGGCCCTTGGGGAAATGATGAACTTTCCAGGAGTTATTAACAATGATCCCGAGGTTATGGCCAAATTAGATGCAGCAAAGGGGATCGGGAAACCAATAGACGGCCATGCCCCACTATTATCCGGATCAGAGCTCTGTAAGTATGTTATGTCCGGAATTTCAACAGACCATGAGTGCAGCAACGCAGATGAGGCCATTGAAAAAAGAAGGTTAGGAATGAAGTTGATGCTACGTGAAGGTTCATCCGCTAAAAACCTTAAGGATTTGGCATTAATAGGTGGAGACTTCATTGTATCCGATGATAAACATCCAGAAGATCTGTTAAAGGGACATGTAGACGAAATGCTGAAAAAAGCTATTGAATACGGTATTGAACCAATTAAAGCCATTAAAATGGTAACAGTGAATCCTGCAAACCATTACAACCTAAATACTGGCAATATAACCCCTGGAAAGGCTGCAGATATAATTTTAATAGATAATATGGATGATTTAAATGTTGAAGAAGTAATAATCAATGGGAAACAAGCTGCAAAAAATGGAAAACCTCTTTTTGATGTTAGATCATGTGATATCCAAAACACATTTAAACTAAATCATAAAAAATCCTCTGATTTCGATGTTTCAGCAGCAGGATCCGTTAAAACAGTAAGGGTAATAGAGGTATTTGATGATCAGCTAATTACAGCTGAAACATCTTCCGTATTAGATGTAATTGATGGGAATCTAAATACAAATTTAGGTAGTGATATACTTAAAATTAGCGTTGTAGAGAGATATGGACATAGGAGGATTTCAAATGCATTTGTAAAAGGTTTTGGTCTTAAAGATGGTGCTATTGCATCTAGTGTTTCACATGATTCCCACAATATAATAGCAGTGGGTACAAACAACAACGATATGGCAAAGGCTGTTAACACAATTTTAAGAAGTAAAGGAGGACTTGTTGCTGTTTCAAGGGAGAAAGTTTATGCTCTGGATCTTCCAATTGCAGGTCTTATGAGTACTAAAAGCGCTGCAGATGTTTCAAATGATCTGAGAATATTACATCAAGCTGTGGAAGATATGGGCTCAAAACTTAGATCTCCATTCATGCTATTGTCATTTATGGGATTATTAGTAATTCCAAAGCTCAAAATTAGTGATATGGGTCTTTTTGATGTTGAAAAGTTCAATTTTGTTGATATTATTAAGGATTAGAATGATTCTGATTTAAAAGTCTAAAGGGCTATAACATAGTTTTATTCATCATATCTACTGAATGCCTCTGAAATTTTTTTCATGGCTTTTTTATGTTCAACACCACCTACTTTGTTGACTATCCGAGAAATTTCTATCATTCTATGGCGATAAAGCTTTTCCATATCACCTGAAACCATTTCCATTCTTGTTAAATATACTAAACCTTCTATTATACCATATATTGCCCTGTTTAATGGTTCAACATTTTCTTTCTTTTTTATTATTGTAGAAACATCAGCTTTTAATACTGTGGTTACAGAAACCCCAAAGTTATCCTTCTTCTCAACATCTTTTAAGCTCTTGACGTCAGCAATAAAAAATGCATCAGTATTTTTTATATAAAATTCATTCAAATATTGTTCAAAATAATTGTTAGATAAATTTCCCAATGTAGATTCTACAAATACCATTGGATCCTTGAGTATATTTACAATAAAACTATGATTTCTCTTAATATTACGTACTGTTTTCGATCCATGATGGAGGTATATAACCACTTCTTTATCATTTTTACAAATAACGCCTATAGGTGCTGCATTTGGTGTGTGGTCAGCATTCACCGTTGTTACGATTGTTTCATATAAAAGCCCCTTCTCCATACCAATAGATCCTAAATCCAAAAGATCATCCCCTAATTACTTTCTTAAAATAAATCCGTTTAATGTTCCATTAATTATACAATCAAAGTTTAACTTTTGGTCCCAGTTAAACTTCCTAAATATATCCATATAACACAGACCTATGAGTTTCCCATCTTTTTTCAGGACATTTTTAATGATTTTGTTAACTTCATCGGGTTTAATATTTGCTTTTGGCATGGCCAATCCCCCTAATATTGCTACAACATCGGCATGTGGATCTGCAGATCCTCCAAATTCCATACCTTGTTCTGTAAGGATTAACTTCTTTGCACTTTTAATATCTGTACCCGTTATGAAAACCGATTCCTTTTCCTTTACTACATAGGCAAATAGCAATGCAAATGGACTACAAACTCCAGGCATCCCTATAAAAGTTATTTTATCCGCATCTTTAACTTCTTCCCTGAATGCTAGAAGGTTTTCAGTTATTCCTGTAAATTCACTAATTTTTCTCATGAAAATACCTCCTATAATTTTTAGTTGGTTAAAATCATTTATTTACAGTTAGTTTAAAAAAAATTTGGGATATAGTTACCATTTATAGTATGGATCTTCAGTAGTCTTGTGGTCCCTTCAAAAAGATATATATTACATAAGCTATGATTAATACTATTATAATTGGTACTAACCATATGAAGATATAGAATAGTACAACTGCAANNAGATAAAAACATTAAATATTAATGTTAGAACTATTTAAGGAGTTTTAAATGAAAATACTCGTTATTAATAATCATGGACAGTACAATCACAGAATTTATAGAAGCCTTCATTACCTGAAGATTCCTACAGAACTGGTCCCCAATACTACTACAATCGAAGAAATCGAAGAAAAAAATCCTTTAGGATTGATTCTGGGAGGTGGACCCTCTATTGGACGATCCGGTAATTCAATGAGTTATGTTGAAGAACTTGATATCCCGATATTGGGTATTTGTCTCGGGCATCAAATAATTGCAAAGGCGTATGGTGGCGAAATAGGTGCAGCGGGTATTGAAAGTTATGCATTGATCAAGATAAATATACTGAATGAAAATGAGATATTGAAGGGTTTTGGAGAGAGTGCCAATGTTTGGGCATCCCATAAGGATGAAGTAACCAAACCACCAAAAAACTTTGAAATACTTGCATCATCATCTATATGTGGGGTTGAAGCAATGAAACATGAAAACAAACCGATTTATGGTATCCAGTTTCATCCAGAAGTTCATCATACTGGGAATGGCGGTAAGATATTTGAAAACTTCTATGAAATTTGTAAAGAATTTCAAAAATCATCAAAACTTTCTTAAAAAAAATTTAATGGTGATTAACTAATATCTTCCAATAAAAATTAAAAGTATAATTATTTTAATTTTAAAATATTAATTAAAGTTTAACGATTTTTCTTATTTGTTTAGAAAAATAACATTTGTATAGGTTATAATTAGTCCTAACAACCGATAATATAATTAAACTAATAGAAATAATAATTTGTAAATAATAGATTTTATAGGTGTTTAATCAAATTAATTATAAGGGTGAAAACATGTTAGATCCGTCTGATTTTATAAATGAATCAATTGAAGAGTTAAAAAAAACAATAGGTCATGAAAAAGCTATAATCGCCCTTTCTGGTGGTGTTGACAGTTCTGTAGCATCAGTATTAACGTCAACAGCAATTGGGGAAAACTTGATAGCAGTTTTCGTTGATCACGGCCTTTTAAGAGAAGGAGAATCTGATTATGTTAACAAAACATTTAAGGACAGGCTTAACCTCAGAACAATAGATGCCGAGGAAGAATTTTTAGATAGGCTTGATGGTGTATCAGATCCAGAAGATAAGAGAAAGATAATTGGTGAAGTATTTATAAGGGTTTTTGAAAGAGTTGCAGAGGAAGAAGGAGCAAAATTCCTTGTACAGGGTACAATAGCACCAGACTGGATAGAGAGTGATGGACAAATAAAATCGCATCATAACATTGCCCTTCCCNNTTTACAAAGATGAAGTACGTGTGGTGGGGAAAAAATTGGGTCTTCCCGATGAGATGGTAAACAGACAACCCTACCCCGGACCTGGACTTGCAGTACGCATAGTGGGTCCTCTAACTCCTGAAAAAATAGGCATATGTAGAAAAGCAAATGCTATAGTGGAAGAAGAAGTGA
>PLTK01000035.1 GCA_003164415.1 Methanobacterium sp.
GAACAGGCTATGAATTGTCTGGACAACTACAATCTCTTACCATTCCTTACACAAGAAGCAGAAGGGGACAGATATTACCGTATTAACAATGCAACACTTTCATTTGGATTTGTTGGATTGAATGAAATGCTAATGGCCCACTGTGGAGAAGGAATAGAAGATCCCGATGCAAGAAAATTCGGATTGAAAGTAATAAAGTACATGAATAAAAGGACTGCAGAGCTCACAGAAGAAACAGGTCTCAGATGGAGTGTTCTCCAGACACCAGCAGAATCTACAGCCTACAGATTTGGAATGTTGGATAAGGAAAAATACGGGGACAAAGCCATATTACAAGGCGACGATGCGGCTTCATACTACACCAACTCTTCACATGTACCTGTAAATTCCGATGTTCTTCTACCCGAGAAGATCAAGATCGAAGAAAAATTCCACCCACTAACACTTGGAGGTCATATATTCCATGCATTTATGGGTGAATCCTACTCAGACCCAGATTCACTAATGAGCCTTACAAATAAAATTGCAAATAACTCTGATATCGGATTTTGGGCATATAGTTCTGCGCTCAGCTTCTGTATCAAATGCAAAACACTAATGAAAGGTCTTCAAACTAAATGTGGAACTTGTGGTGAAGAAACAGAAGTTGAATGGTACGATCGTATTACAGGATATGTACAACAGGTAGGAAGGTCCAGATCAGCATCGGGTGGCTGGAATCCTGGAAAAATGAGGGAATTAATGGACAGAAAGAGGTTTTAATACCTCTATAAATATTTTTTTTGTAATATCATAATATTATTTTTTTTAAATTTTTATAAGTTTTATTCAGTAACCATGGGGGATAGGTTGATATGAAATCTGAAGCTGATGAATTAAAATTAAGAAAGAGGATGGATAACCTCCATAAAAATATTGACATTATGAAGGGAGATAAATTTAGATTAACAAATATTAACCTTGATTACATCAAAAAAGAACTTTTAACACCAAGTTTCATGGAAAAACACACTAAATTTTCAAGTTTTGATATGCTGATCAAATCAAGTGAATTTAAAATAGAAAATGAATTAGAATTTAAGGATACTTCAGACTCTACTGGGTGGGATGAGTATATTATCAAAAATACAGAATTCAAAAACTGGAATGAGATGCTCAGAGTGGCTGTGCTAGAAAGAGCAACCCGAAAGTTAATACCGAAAAAACTTTAATATATAGAACCATTTTTTTAATAATTAATATATAACAAATAATTTACCGAATTAAACTTCTATGAATTGAATTTAAACTTCTCAAAAATAAAATTTAATTATTTTCTAATTTTTTGTTTAAAATCCTGTACCGAATGTACGGGTGTTCCATCTTTATATGATATTGGCATTGTCACAGATTCTGAAGAAGTTCCAAAGCTATGTGCTATCATTGTATGCCTTCCTGATCCACCAGCCACAACCACAACAACATCATTGGGTGAACGTGTTATGCGTACACCATCACCTACAATCCATTTTTTATCTAGTTTTCTACCGCCCCTATCCCCCAATTCTACAGGAACAACAGAATTTTTATGTAAATAATTTTTGATATCCATTTTATCCCAACCCTCCCTTGCAATTGTTTTTGCATGTTCAGGGCTTATGATTACCAATATTTCTCCAGGAACATGGCTATTATTGCATCCGGGAGTAGAAAGTGTATATGAAATTGTTTCTAACAGATCTTCAGCATGTTTGCTTCTGTGATCATTTACATTATGTGGTGCCTCAACAGCCATTACAGTTGTTGTACTTGTAAATGGTTCAAATCCTCTTTCAACATGTAGAGGTTCCCAAGGACTTTCAGATTCTGATTCTGCAAATGTATAGCTGTACTTTGCTGGTGATCCCATTGTGGCATGATCTCCTACTCCTGGAACTGCTCCGGCAATATTTATGAGACATAAACGTAGAGCACGTCCAATAGTAGCGTTAGCAATATTACCTGGACCAAGACAACCAGTACCACTCGAAGCACCAATCTCTCGAGAAATTGGGCCATTGAGTATCATACAGATTCCTACTGGATGTGTGGTAGCGTTAACACTTGTTAAATTAAATTTTTCATTTGAAATAGCGTTAATAGTATGCTGTATTATTGGCATAAATTGTGGCAGACAACCTGCCATTACAGAGTTCACAGCAATTTTTTCTACTACTGCCTTTCCCTGTCTAGGAGGTAAAACAGTAAGTATTTCATCAGAATTTCTATCGGTATAATCTAAAAACTTCATTACCCTGGGTTTTGTTGGTGGGATAATTGGAAGACCATCTGTCATTCTACGGGTGTAAAAATCATAGCTAGTTTTTTCAGGATCTGGATCTACGAACACTTCGATATCATTAGGTTTTACCTCACAGAGTCTAGAATTGGGTTTTTTAGTTTCTATCAAATCCTCAATTAGGCAACCACAATTCTCAGCTGTTTTGGTAAATTTGGATTTATCCGTCATGTTTTCACTTTCATGGTATTTGTAGAATGTATCGAAGTGAAGGTAGAATTTCAAGTGTTTTCTTAACGATTTCTTCCCTTGAAAGTCCGGCTATTGGATGCTCAACACTTAAAATGTTAAGTGCTTCTGCTCCATGGGATTTAGCAAGTTCATGGGCAAAGGATGAAAACCTGTCTGAACATATTGAAATGGTTGGTATTCCCATTTTTTCAAGACGTATAGCATCGAGTATAACCCAACTGGAGCAAGAACCACAGTCACCAAGCGCAAGAAAAACAATTTCAGATTCTGCTGCTTTTTTAAGCTGTTTAATTGTTGCAGGAGCTCCAGCGGGTTTTTTAACCCAATTGAATTTTCTTTTGCCCAAATTTTCTTCAACAAATTTTAATACAACATCTGCTCCTGGTTTCGTGTTATCCAAGAGGGTAACATACTCAAAATCATGGGGGATATGATTTAAATCTATATTAACTTCATTGATTTCGGCCAATGGATCCATTAAATCCTTTTCAATCACTTTAACGTTCATGGATACGGTCCTTTAAATTTATCAAATATAAATCGAATATTTTACTCTTCCATCCTGAATCTTTTAATAACAAGATCCTTATCGAGGGAAAGTACAAAAGAAGCAGCCCTTGGTCCTTGTTTTTTACCTGTAATAACCTTATAAATGGCCATAAACGCCTTTTGAGGTTTCATATCCAGGTCATGAATAACGATATACATTGCATCGTGTAGTTCTTGAGGAGTATAATTCTCATTTTCAAGGAGATCTGCAACTTTCAAAAGGAATTCCTTTTGCACATCATTAATTTCAACTCTTGGAAGTTTTTTCTGAACTTGAAACTTCACAAATTCAGGTGCATAAAGGTCGAGCCAATTTTTTACATGGGATAATCTTCTATTCAGTCTATCAATGTCTTTCAATTGAAGATCATCAAAACTTTTATCTTCCATGCTTTTAGGTAGCTGTGAATCCTTTTTAAGAATGGCGTAAACTTTTTCAGGGTCATGGCCTGCGATTTGGTACGCAACTGTCATGAATCTATAAGACGGCTGAAATGGCATGGATTCTGAAATATCAATCTGTGATGCTTCATATATTTTTTTGAGTTTTTCTTCCTCTTTTTCTGAGGATGCTTCTTCAGCCCCATAGTATATACGTTCAACACGGTCATATTGTTCTATGAAATCTAAGAATGGCATTGAAGGGTTAAAATCTTGATGTTTTAGTGGTTTGCTTCTGAATATAAAGTAATTCAATGTTTCAGGTTCTGCAATTTCAAGCCACTGTCCTGGTGTGAAGAATACTCCATGAGATTTGGACATTGCTTCCCCTTTAAGGGTAATCCACTCGTATGGAATTGGGTATGGTGCTTCATAATCGTAAATTTCCTTTGAAATTATTTTGCTCACGTCGTAGGATCCTCCGCTTGCGGCATGATCCTTTCCAAACGGTTCACATGTGATTTGAAATATTTTCCATCTAGCAGCCCATTCAACACGCCATGTTAATTTTCCATTTCCTGATTTTATGTCCATTTGACCTTTATGTCCACATTTACAGCTGTAATTAACAATGTCCCCTTCGAAACCATGGGCATAGGTGGTGTTAACCCGTCCGCATTCATCGCAGATAGGATTATATGGTAGCCAATTATCTTTCAAAGGATGTTCTCTGAATTTATTGAATATTTTTATAATTTCAGGAGCTTTTTCCAGTGCAATTCTTATATAATCGTCATAAATCCCTTTCTTATACATATCAGCCCCAGAAAAAACTTCTAGTTCGATACCAAACTTCTCGAGAATACTTAGGAGTGGTTTTTCAAAATGCTCAACAAAGTTTGAGCAGCAATCCTCAGGACATGGTATATTGGAATAAGGTATTCCAAGATATTTCTCGTAGGATTTTGGAAGTGGGTAAGGGACTTTTCGTAGCGGGTCATGGTCGTCTGCTATCCAGATGGTTTTGGATTTATTACCCTGCTTTTTTAAAGCCTTTGTCACAGCATTTGCTATGAATATGTCGCATGAATTTCCAATATGTATAGAACCTGATATGGATGTCCCACTAGCAACAACATGCTCTGGCACATCTTTTTCATTTAAATCGTCTGCGATCCTTTCGATCCAGTGTTTCAATAATATCACCTTTGATTATAATAGATTCAAGATAGTTTTTAAGAGTATTAAGAATTAATTATAGTTATTTCCTAGTCTGTTGAAAATGAACTAAATTTAATATTAAAAATATTAGTTTCAATTCTATTTAAGATATCATTATTTCAAATTAAATTTATATTATTTATAATTAAAATAAAAAAAATATTGTCCAATATTAATTGGATTTAATAGTATATGGATGATTTTTTTTAGATATGTAAAAAAAATTATGGATTAGTCGAATACATCTTGATCTGCATCGTCTAACCATTCATTAACCAGTTTTACTGCACAGTAACTTCCGCACATGGTGCATGTATCTGGGTCTTCTGGTGGTTTTGCATCCCTTATTGCACGGGCGTCTGCAGGACAAATTGCAGCTGCATATTGACCTTCCCAATCGAGTTTTTTACGTGCGTTTGCCATTACAAGATCTAATTCTCCGTTGTGTATGCCCTTTGCCATGTCACCAACGTATGCTCCGATTCTGCTTGCTATTAAACCTTCTTTCACATCTTCCGGTCCTGGAAGTGCAAGGTGTTCTGCAGGTGTAACGTAACATATGAAGTCTGCTCCTGCTGAAGCTGATTGTGCTGCGCCTATTGATGAGACTATATGGTCGTATGCAGGGGCTATGTCTGTTACAATTGGTCCAAGCATATAAAATGGTGCGTTTTTACACAGTTTTTTCTGTATCATTACGTTGGTTGCTATTTCTTTGAGTGGAATATGTCCTGGTCCTTCAACTATGGTCTGGACTCCTCTTTCCCTTGCTCTGTCAACAAGTTCACCAAGGATGATCAGTTCTTGCACTTGTGCTCTGTCAGTAGAATCTGCTATTGCACCAGCTCTCATACCATTTGCAAGGCTTATAACAAAGTCATATTCCTTTGCAATGTCTAATACATATTCATAATCTTTATATAATGGATTCTCAGTCTCGTTGTGAACCATCCATGCTGACATGAATGCTCCGCCACGACTTACAAGTCCTCCTTCACGGCCCTGTCTTTTAAGCCTCTTGAGGGTTTCTTTATTTACAGAGCAGTGTATAGCCATGAAATCTATACCGTCTTTAGCCTGTTTCTCTATGGCTTTAAAAACAGCATCTTCTTCCATATATATTGCTGCACCATGTTCGCGTATGCACTCAATTGAAGCTTGGTAAAGAGGTACACTTCCTACTGGTAAGTCGGTTATACTGAGTATTTTTCTCCTTATTGCATCTAGATCTCCACCAACACTCAGTTCCATTAAAGTGTCAGCTTTGTTTTCCATTGCTATCTTGGCTTTTAGAACTTCCATATCGATATCATTTATATCGGTGGATGTTCCAATGGTTGCGTTAACTTTGGTTCTTAGACCGGCTCCAATACCCACCGGTTTAACATCTCTTCCAACGTTATTTGGGATGGCTATTGTTCCCTGCGCAACTGATTTTCTAATAAATTCTTCGTCTACATTTTCGATTTTTGCAACCGCTTTCATCTGTTCTGTTATTATGCCCTTTTTTGCATCGTCCATTTGTGTCATAGAATCACCATTCATTTTTAATAATTACTGCCCCAGAATATCTCACTAGGTTCAGTTCAGAATATCAAAATCATTCTAAAGCTTTATTTAGGCTTCACATCAAAATCTATGATTTTACTTTTATGCTCAACATAAAAAATAGGTGTTGTTAAAGTTACATGAAACAAACCAAGGATCATTATGTCGAATGATACTATTAACTTAACCACTTATACTTTACTAGATTTTCTATTTTGATCCTTTACAAAATATATTTATTTCCACATATCTTCCATTCTCTTTCTAACCATACCATCATTTGGTACGTTGGTTTGACATCCTTCAGCTTCAACAATAAACGATGCAACCGATGACGCATATTTTCCACATGTTTCTAGGTCTTCACCCTTTAGATATGCATTTAGAAACCCTGCACGATAAGAGTCTCCAGCTCCTGTTGGGTCGACTGTATCTTTGATAATAGCTTCTATCCTAATTTCATCATCGGTACAAACTGAACTTCCATCTTCTCCATGGGTTGTGACAACTATATCTGGTCCAAAATCTCTTAAATCATCTATAGTCATATTTAGACTTTCTTGAATTCTTTTTATTTCGTGATGGTTTCCAAAGAGTATATCACTAATCTTTATAACAGATTCAAGTTCGGGTTTTGAGTACATGTGTAGGTCTTGACCCGGATCAAATGATATTAATTTTCCTGCGTCATAAGCCACTTCTCCAGATCTCCTGTTGAAACCTGGATCTCCAGTTGCTAAATGTACTGCACTGGCATTTTCAATGGATTTATACGGTGGTTCTGAATTTTTAAATTGAGAAGCTGCTCCCCAGTAGAAATAACTTATCTGATCATTGTTTAAATTTGTTAATACAAATGCTGTGGGAGTTTTTTCATCATTAATAACTATCATATCTACACAGTTTATACCCAGATTTTTCAAATTATTCTGGTATTCTGATCCTATGAAATCTTTACCCACAGCAGATACAAGTGATGATTTAAGACCTAAATTTGATGCAACTACGGCTACATTTGCTGCAGCCCCTCCATATAATGTTTGCATTTTATTTATTGATGTAGAGGAGTTAGGTAGCGGGAATTCTTTTACTTGAATAATGTAATCGAATGCTGTGTGTCCAATTGCTAGTAAATCAGTTTTATTGCTCAATTCAATCACCCGCCTTATTTTTATTTTTGAAATATTTAAAATTAACCTAAAACATTAAAAAAATCTCCAGACTTAGTAAATAAGATAATTTTAAGTTTCTACTATAAAAATTAATTCACATTGATAAAATTAAATTCTTATAAATCCTTGTTCTTCAATTATTTTCTGACCATCGGAGGTTATAAAATCTACAAATTCTTTCAGAACACTATTTTCATTGTTACATAAAACAAGGGTTATTAAATGTTGGGTATCATTCTTTAAAATGGATGAACCTTCTGCAAAACTATGGTTAAGAAAAGTGTACAGATCAGAATTTTCCTGAACGGCTTTTAAAGCAGAATAGGGAGAATTAACTAATTTAACTATTTCATAATTTATTTTAATATTATCCATGGTATTCCAAGCTAATCTCTGAGAAGAATCGGGTATTTCCAGGAAATTTTTCCCATTCAAATCCTCTACACTGTTAACAGGGACATTATTTTTGGAAACAAGTACCAAATAATCATAGGCAACTGGGGTGAAGTCCAAATCATACATGAACGCTCTAACAGGGTCATCTAATGTTAAAATGTCTACCATATCTTTTCGAGCTAATTCTAGAGCACTTTGGTCATCTGTATGATATATTGTTGCATCAAGTGAATATTCCTCTGCTAAAACTTCCATTAAACCTGTGGATATGTGCCCTCCACAAATAACGGGTTTCTTCCGATCTTCCAATCGTTTCATGTATTTTTCATATCTTTTGAGAATTTTTAACCCATTTTCTGTTAGGCCCGAACCTGCACCTGTTGTCTCTATCAACCGAAAACCAAACTTTTCTTCAGATTCTTTTATACGGCGGTTTAGAACAGAATGTGAGATCCCCAATCTTTTTGCAGCTTCTCGTTGGGACCATGTTTTTGAAACACATTTAAGAGTGTCAAATATTTTGTAACTGAATTCATTCCCATCAATTATCATATTCAGTCTAAGATTAAATTTCATTTGACCACGTTTTTAAAGATTAATGATATTATATTCAACAAGAAATTGGCTATTAATAAAGTTACTATATTTAATAGGGGTTTTTAAATTTTTATAGTATGATTCTCTTGATATTATATATATAGAACTATAACAAGATTGAGTATAAATATGCATTAAAGATCAAAATATTAAATCTATATGATAGAATCTGAAATCTTATTTAAAAAGATTAAGAATAGAAGTGACTTTACAGTAATAATCCTTTATCTGGTGTACACATGATTTTAAACGAAGCAATAGAAGAAATAGTGGATAATATAATGGTAGTTTCGGATGAAACGAATGAAGAAAGTGTCAATGAAATGATGGACATTTTAACCTCTTCAAAAAATGTCTTTGTTATTGGACAAGGAAGATCTGGTCTTGTTGCAAGGGCTTTTGCAATGCGGCTAATGCATTTAGGTATAGGTGTATATGTTGTTGGGGAGACAATAACTCCTGCAATAGATGATGATGATTGTCTTCTAGCAATTTCAGGCTCGGGAGAAACCAGTTACATCATAAGCACTGCAAAAATTGCGAAAATGAGGGATGCTAAGATTGTTGCAGTTACATCATACAGTGAATCTACACTTGGAAAAATGTCCGACTTGGTTATACACATCAAAGGAAGAACTAAAGTCGATTCAGAAAAGAATTATATTAAAAGACAGATGGATGGTAAACATTTATCACTTTCACCTTTAGGAACATTGTTTGAAGTATCTACTCTCATATTCTTAGATGCCCTAATAGCTCAACTTATGGATAAAATGGGAAAAACAGAGGATGATTTAAAGAAGAGGCATACTGTCCTTGAATAATTCATCCTATTTTTTTTTAAATTTTTTTTATATTCCAAATTTAGAATGATATTCTTTGAGGGTGTGTATAAATATTAAACCGTTTGCCCCTAACAAATCCTATCATGGTTATTCGTGCTTCATCAGCAACGGAAAAACCCGATGTTGTAGGAGCTGCATTAGAAGCTATAATTGGTATGCCTACTCTTGCAATTTTTATTAACATATCTGCGGGCATCCTACCACTGTATACTATGAAACTTTTAGAGAAATCATATTTTTTAATTGCAGCGGCTCCAATAACCTTATCAACTGCTACATGTCTACTAACATCTTCTATTGATATGAAATTATCTTCATAAACAAGTCCAGCTATATGTGTTCCTCCAGTAGCTTTCCAAACAACTGCTTCCTTTTTTAAACTGGCAAATGCTTCTAATAAATCATCTTTATTTATGGTGTAATCGGATTTTACTTTTCCAACGAATTCTATTTTAGTTCTCCATCCGCCAAAACAATCAGATCCAACAACCAGTTCTTTTCTTATATCAAAATCAGCTAAATCAATTTCAGCTTTTATAATATTTTCGTCTATTGAAATGTTAGTAATGTTATCTACAGATCCAGTTAAACCTTCACCAAGGAGATATCCTACTGTAAATTCTCTAAGAGAGTTAGGACTAATCGAAAATCTTCTAGTAAAATTGTCATTAATAGTCATCTCTATTTCTTCATCATTCACTATTGTTTCCATTACCTCGGAAGATTCCCCTTCATATCTAATTGCTTTCACTCGTTTAACCATTTCCAACATTATTAATGACTCCTTAATTAAATAAATTATTATTACTATTTTTAAAACCGTTTTAGGGTTAAAAAATAAGAATAGGATTGTATATGTTTCTTAATTTTAATCTTCGAGTAGATCATCAATCCAAGAAATTGCTGCTGCAACGTTAGGAAAACCTATTGTACTTGTAAGAAGTAAAATTGTTTGGTAAATCTCATCTGAGGATGCTCCAAGATCAATTGCCCTTCTTGCATGGCTGTGAACAGCACCTTCAGATCTTATGGCTGCTGATGCGGCAAGTTGTATTAATTGTGAGGTTTTATCATCAATAGGGCCTAATTCTTTTACTACACGTCCAAGATCACCTAAAACATCCCCATATTTCTCGTATCTTCTCCCAATACTAACATAGTGTTTTGGTAATTTTTGATTAGATTTTTCATTTGACAAATAGATCATCCTCCAAATTTTTATACAAATCTAAATAATAAACTCTAACTATATTCTTACCTTGATCCAATATATTTTTAGAGTAATGAGTTTATAAAAGACAAAAACCATACCATAAATTTAAATCATAAATCCAATTTTTTAAGTGGAGAATTTTAATGAGTAAAAGCTTAAATGAAATTTTATCAACTTTTAATGGGAATAAATCGGAATTAATCCCAATTTTACAGGATATACAATCTAATATAGGTTATCTGCCCGAAGACGCTATTATAAAAGTATCAAAATTTACCCGGGTCCCTGAAAGTGAGATATATGGGGTTGCAACCTTTTACACTCAGTTCAGGTTTTTACCAGTGGGTAAAAAACATATAATGGTTTGTAAGGGAACTGCATGTCATGTTAAGGGAGCTCCTCAAATTATAGAGGGGATAGAAAGACATCTGGATATTAAAGAGGGAGACGTTACCTTTGATTTGGAGTACTCTTTGGAATCTGTTGGTTGTTTAGGTTGCTGTGCACTGGCCCCTTGTGCAATGATAAATGAAGAAGTAGAATCTAATCTTACATTAAAGGATGTTAAAAAGATATTCTCAAGAATGAAAAAATAATTCTAACGAAAAATAATGTTAAAATTATTAAATCTGATTTTTGTTGTAAACTATTTTATAAAAATATTAAATCATCAAAAGGTAATAATAAATGAATTTCAACGAATTATTTAATGAATCTGTGGAAGAGTATGACTCGTTAATTTCAGGTACCACTCCTGTGATATTAGTGGGTTCTGCTACTTGTGGAAAGTCTGCAGGAGCCAAAGAAATATCAGCAGCCTTTAAGGCGGAACTTGAAGAACAGAATGTAATGGCCGAAGTCATTGATGTGGGATGCATAGGCCTATGTTATTTAGAACCAATAGTTACCGTAATTAAAGAAGGAATGCCGGCTATATTCTATGGGGATGTGACATCGAAACAGGCTAAGCAACTGGTGAATGATTATATTATAGGTAATAATCCCATGATAGAGTCCGCCTTGGGAACTTTTGGAGATAAAAAAGTCGAAGGGATTCCTAACCTCTTTGATATTCCAGTTATGAAACCACAAATTCGCAGGATACTTCGTAACTGCGGATTCATCGACCCAGATAACATCAAACATTATATTGCTAGGAATGGTTATAAAGGATTGAAAAATACACTCGACATAAAACCCGGAGAAGTTATAGAAAAGATTAAAAAGTCTGGTTTGAGGGGTAGAGGAGGAGCAGGTTTTCCTACTTGGATGAAATGGCAGTTTTGTGTTGATTCTAAAGAAGAAGAAAACTATCTAATCTGTAATGCTGATGAAGGAGATCCTGGTGCATTCATGAATAGATCGCTTCTGGAAAGTGATCCTCATTCTGTTCTTGAGGGGATCGTAATCGCAGCATATGCTATTGGTGCTAAGGAAGGATACATATACTGTAGAGCAGAGTATCCACTTGCTCTAGAAAGATTGAAACATGCAATATCTGAAATGAAGAATCTAGGATTTTTAGGTGAAAATATTTTAGGTTCAGGATTTAATTTGGATATAAAAATAAAAGAAGGTGCAGGAGCATTTGTATGTGGTGAGGAAACGGCTTTAATAGCTTCTATTGAAGGAAAAAGGGGAATGCCACGTACAAGGCCTCCTTTTCCAACAACTTCTGGTCTTTGGGGAAAACCCACAGTTATAAACAACGTAGAAACCATGGCCAGTGTATCACTTATTATGCAGGCAGGGTCTGATGCATTTGTAGAACATGGTACGCGTGATAGTAAGGGCACTAAAACATTTTCATTGGTTGGAAATGTAAAAAACACCGGTCTGATAGAAGTTCCTCTTGGAACAACTCTTAAACAAGTCATTAATGAAATTGGTGGTGGAATAGTCAAAGATGGTATATTTAAAGCTGTACAGATAGGAGGCCCATCGGGAGGTTGTATACCTGAATCATACTTGGACACCAAGATAGATTATGATTCATTGACAATGGCCGGAGCTATCATGGGTTCTGGAGGATTGGTTGTAATGGATCAGAACAGCTGCATGGTTGATGTTGCCCGTTATTTCTTGGAATTCATCCAGAACGAATCATGCGGTAAATGCGTGCCATGTAGACTTGGCACAAAACAAATGCTAGATATTCTAACCGACATAACAATTGGAAAAGGTAAATCTGGAGATATAGAACTTCTTTTAGAGTTGGCTGGTGGAGTTAAAGATGGATCACTCTGTGGACTTGGACAAACATCTCCAAATCCAATATTGACTACAATTAAATATTTTAAGAATGAATACGATGCACACATCACTGATAAAAGATGTCCTGCATTGTTATGTAAGGAATTGATAAATTATCATGTTATTGACGAGAAGTGTAAAGGATGTATGTTATGTTTCAGATCATGTCCTGTAGGTGCAATATCTGGTAGTAAAAAAGAAGTACACAGCGTAAATACGGATAAATGTATAAAATGTGGTACTTGTATTGAACTCTGTTCTGGCATGTACAATGCAATTGAAAGGGTGCACAAGTACTAATTTATTTTAATTAGAAAAATTAAGATAATTAAATCTTTAACTACATTTATCCGTAAAATAGGGCTCTCTATTTCCAATTGCCTTTAAAAACACTTTTTTCAGTTCTTCGTCTGAAAATCCACTGCGCATGGGTTCTATAAGATCTACTAAATTATCATTTCTAAGAAGACATGGTTTTATTTTCCCATCTGGTGTTATTCTGAGTCGAGTACAGTTTTTACAAAACTCTGTATTGTCCATCGGTCTAACAATTTCGATCTCTCCACCATTAACAAAATATTTTTTCCTATCTTGCATGAATCTACGAGTTTTCACACGATTTGATATTTTAGTCAACTCATTTTCCAGTTCACCCATATCATAGTGATATTCATCAAAAAATTCCGATTCTTGACAGTTTTCAGTTTTTAAAAGTTCTATAAGCTGCAATATTGCACCTGTATCTTTACAAAACCGGAACATATCCCATATTTCATCGTCATTAATCCCTTTCATAACTACCATGTTAACTTTAACAGGATTTAATCCAGCTTTAACAGCCTTTTCAATACCCTTCTTTGCAAGCCCCATATAATCTCTTTTAGTTATGCGTTTATATGTCTCAGGATTTAATGTATCAAAGCTCACATTAACACGTGTAAGTCCAGCATTATAGAGTTGTTCTGCATATTTACCTAGAAGAACTCCATTAGTTGTTAGTGATATGTCACGAAAACCAACTGATGATATTTTAGTCACGATATCTACTATATCCTCACGTATTAAAGGTTCGCCTCCTGAAAGTCTTATCTTCTCTATTCCAATTTCCTTGGCCACCTTCACAATTCTTTGCATTTCATTGGATGTCATTTCATAGTTCTCTGGAACTATGCCATCGTGATGACAGTAAAAACATTTTACATTGCAACGGTTTGTAATAGAAATTCTCAGGGAGATTAAAGGCCTTTCAAATTTGTCCCTTACCTTTTCTTCTATTTTAATATCTTTCATGGTCGTCTCTTATTAAAAGTTCAATCTTCTCGAAATCACTGGCTCCGAATTCATCAGTTTTCAGCGATTTAACCATTCCTAAAATAGTTTCCTTTACAAAACTCCGTACAAATGGATTTAAAGGTATCATTTGGCCGTCGATCTTCAATAAAACTTCATCTGATTCAGATTTACAAATGATTGCACTATTATTTCCTTTGATCTTCTGGTTCACAAAGTCATTACAATTATCAAAACCACATTTTTTACAGTTAAGATATTTAATCATACCGAAACTTCTTTCAGATATTAAATCCACCAATGATTTTAATTCATTCGATTCCATTTCAAAAACATTTACATTTGCAATTGTAAACTCATCATTAAAATCAGATGTAGATATTTTAGCATAATTGGATGTTTTAAATCCCTCTAAAACTACAAAATCAAGGTTTTTAATAAATTCCATCATACTTAAAACATTTTCTAGTTCCATACCTCCATCCATGGTGAAGAATGTTTCCTTCCCAGTACCTGCTACAATGGTGGCTCCTGCTTTCTTATGTTTTCCTGTATCTCTATCAGACATGTCAAAGCTGTGGTGGGAATATTTTATTGTTCCAACTTCAAATCCTCTTTCCACTAGTTCTTTGACGATTTTTGTAACTAAAGTAGTTTTTCCTGTATTTTTTGTCCCGACAACTGCTATGATCTTCATGTTACACCCTTGAATACAAATAATTTTAAACATAAATATAATCAGTACTTCTTTAGATTTTCTAGATATTACTTAAATATATATGATGTTAGGATATATTTGATTTTGATTGTAGAATACTCATTTTTTATGATTGTATTTATAAATTATTAAAAAACATTGATTTATCAAGATTATCCACCTGATTATTATGAATGAAAATAAAATTACGCTCAAAATTGACGGTTTAGAGGTTAATGCGAAAGAAGGCAGCACCATCCTTGAAACTGCTCTTTCTAACAATATTTATATACCAAACCTGTGTTATTACCCAGGTTTAGAACCATGGGGATCATGTAGACTTTGTATGGTGGAAAATGATGATGGTCGTCTTATAACTGCATGCGAAACTTTGGTACACAATGGAATGAATATTGTAACAGATAATCCCCGTATAAATAGGGTGCGTAAACTTTCTGCAGAACTTCTAATTGCTAATCACGAAGTTGACTGTTTAACCTGTAGGAAAAATGATGATTGTAAACTTCAAGAGGTATCATCCTATCTAGGTATTAACAGGGAAGATCTTGGAAGTTTAAGACGTCAGATTAACAATATATCCATGGATGATTCAAATCCTTTTTTTGACAGAGATCTTAAAAAGTGTGTACTTTGTGGAGTTTGTGTAAGAACTTGTAATGAACTTTTAGGAGTTAAAGCCATTGATTTTGGTTTCAGGGGATACGATACCAAGATAACTACATTTGGTGATAGACCCCTCGTGGACTCTAACTGTGTTTCTTGCGGGGAATGTGTAGTGGCATGCCCTGTTGGTGCTTTGGTACCTAAAGAAGCTTTAAAACCTTCAAGAGAAGTTAAAACTGTTTGTCCATTCTGTGGTGTGGGATGTAATATTTATCTAGGGGTCAGGGGCAACCAAGTAATTAGTGCAAGGGGTGATGTTGAAAATTCAGTAAACAAAGGTAATCTTTGTGTTAAAGGTAGATATGGATTTAAATTTATAAATCACCCTAATAGATTAACAA
>PLTK01000209.1 GCA_003164415.1 Methanobacterium sp.
ACCATAAGTTCCATCCCACAACTGGGACAATAAGTTTCTCTATTTTTAATATTGGCTCCACAGTTTTTGCAAATCATTTGATCACTTTAAATTTAATATACCCGTCCAATATCGTAAGTATTAATCTTTAGTTGAAAACAATATAACATTCTAGTTCACCATTACTGATTATATGTATATTAGATTATCATATCATAAAAACTTTTTATAATTAGGGAACATATTACGGATTTTAGTTTAAATCCTTTCTATTAATTCTTTATATCATTTTAAACAGCCTAAAATTAACCTCTAAAAATGAATCCCTTTGAATTATCTAAAATTAATAATTTAAATTATATTATTATCTTAAGAAAATGAGATTCTCCCTTCCCAGAATCGAATTCTATGCTTTTAAATTCATTTATCATATCTTCAAATATTTTCCATAAAGTATCATCTTCAGCATAAATACGGAAAATATTTTCATCTTCCATAACAATCTTTTCAATACCTACATAGTCCCCTTTAAGGTCATTATATATTTTTTGTCTCAGTTCTTCAATAGATTTGTCCATCAGAATCATAACCCCCTTGTATAAGTATTTTAACCTATTTTTCATCGATAAACAATGTCAAATGTTTTTTAATATATTCATTTGCTTCTTCTGGAGTTCTTGTTGCAAACTTATACCCTGTATGAACCTTTACTATTTCTTCAGATGCTTCAATCACAAGCTCCCTGTTTGTCCAACTGTTCAAGTTTTCAACTACAATTTCAAGACATCCTTTTTTATAGCTAATCTGTCCTATCACATGGATAATCATATCTCTAACAGTTTTTACTTTCTCGTTTTGTAATTCCTTTAGAAAAGGTAAGACTTCTTCGGGATGTGTTCTTCCCCTGAGTTCTATTCCATGGGTTATTTCTCTACGAATTTTCGGATCATCGTCATGCAAATGTTTTTTTACAAATACAAAAGTAGATACTGGATTTTTGAGTCCCATCTGCTTTAATGCACCTATCATTGCATTTCTAACCGAATGATGTTTGTCTAATAATGCTTTTTCAAATGGTTTAAAAACTATTTCTGCATCTTTCTTTCCAATTTCTCCCAATGCATATACAGACGTTTGTCTAACCTTTTCATTTTTATCTTCAAGCATTACATCTAAAAGTCGTAATATTACCCTATCAAATTCATTGTATGCAGAATATATTCTTCCAATTGCAAGATATGTATTTTTCCTGATGTATGTGTCGTTGTCTAATGAATAATTCCATATGGTTTCAGGGATTATTATATCATTATTCTCGGTTATACTACCTAAATCTAAAACTTCTTTCAGTATATTGCCTTCGATTTCGTTGACAAGTTTTTTTCTTTCTGTTTTTGATAGATCGTAAAATCCCATTTTGAACCTTGTAAAACTTTTTAACAATAAACATTGTTTCATATCAAATTCACAAAAACCAATGTTCCCTAAATAAATCACCTTTAGAATCTACTTAGATGGATAAAGAAATTGTTATCTTTATTGATTTTTCATTGGATGATATTTTTAAAATAATTTTGAAGGCCAGTACAAGGAATTTCCCTGTACAAACCTATCATTCCTTAATAATTAACCAACAACTCTTAAATTTTCAACTAATATCTGAGGAAGTACAAAGGGGCCTATTTTACGTTTATCAGCTGTTGCTGCAGAAGCAACTCCCAGTGCTTGGAATATATTTCCTGAAAGCATTGCCTTTTTGATTGGATGTTTTAGCTCTCCATTTTCAATTTTAAAAGCATTCATAGCTTCCACAGAAAAATCCCCCGATATTGGATTTGCTGTATGTGCACCAAGGACATCTGTAATCAGAACACCATCATCAATCGTTGATATTTCTTTTACATCATCAAAGTCCAGTACTAAATTGGACAAACCTACAGCCGGCATATCACCGTAAGATGATCTCATCCCGTTACCTGTTGGTTCTACTCCTCCCTTTTTAGCCGTGTAAATATCGTATAAAAAGTTTTTTAATATACCTTTCTCGATTAATGGTGTTCTCTGACTAGATATACCTTCACCATCACTGGTTGCAGATTGAAGGCCGCCTTCAAGTGTTCCATCATCATATATGCTTAAAGAGCTGGATACTACTTCTTGACCAATTTTATCTGCAAAAACAGACCTTCCTCTCTGAACATTATCTGCATTAAGTGCACTCGAAAATGTTGCAATAAGTCCTGATGCAGCATGATGGTCAAGAATAACTGGAAAATCTGCTGTTTCAACTGATAAGCCTTTTCGTGAATCTTTTGCAATTTTACATGCATTTTTTGCTATCTCCACCGGATCTATGTCTAAATATCTCGATGAATCATATTCACTTGCCGTTGATACATTTTCTCCGTCATCCACATTTACGGATATGTAACCCGAAAAAATAGATGAAACATCTTGAGAAATTGCACCTTCTGAATTGGCTATTATAAACTTGCTGTAGCCTGTTTGGAAACCACCAGATGTTGGTTCACATTTCTCATCTAAAACAGTTTCAAGCATGATCTTTCCGAAACTAACCATTTCTTCTAATTCCAGATCCTCAATCTTACTGTCAAAAATGCCCTTTATATCATGATATTTTGATTTAGGTGCAAATGCAAAGTTTTTATCTACTTCATTAGATTTAGCATTAAAAATCGCACTTTTAACTGTATTTTCAAGCTTATCAAGATTGGTTGTGTATGAAAATCCCATCTTCCCATCAAGGATTACCCTTATTCCAACACCAAATGTGAATGCTTCCTTTGCAAAGTCAACTTTATCTTTCTTGATATCAACATTGACTCCTTCTTCCTTCTCAACATAAATTTCAGCTTGATCTGTATATTTAAGGGCCAGATCAAGGGTTTGGTTCGCTACATCATGCATCATATTTTACACCTCGAATGTCTAAAGATTCAACATAAATGAAGTAATATTAAATTTTTAACAGCTGATTCATTTGGAAATACACCTTATTAATTAATTCCAAAAATATATTTCTCTACCGCTTCTTTAACCCCGTTTCCATGGGGCTGATTAGTCACATAATCTGCTATATCCTTCAGTTCTTGATCAGCATTTGAAACAGCTACTTTCAAACCTACCGCCTGTAAAAATTCTATATCATTTTCACTATCACCTATCGCTAGGATTTCACTGGGTTTAACATCAATGTTTTCTGCAACTTTAATAACAGAAGACCCCTTGCTAACGGATGGGTCGGTAATGTGTATTGCAAATTTACTGTCATAAACCCTTACATCAAAGTCTTTAAGAATTTCTTTAATGGTTTGAACAGGAAATTTTCTTGTTATTGCTATTTCTGAAATTCTTAAATGGGAGTTTTGAACTTTTTCAACCGGTAATTCTGATTTAAGATGATTATATGCGTCTAAACAAACTTCAAAATTTCCTAGGACCTTTCTCGAACCATTATATTCAATTACTCCCCCATTTTCAGCTACAATACCCCCAGAAGTTGCCAAAAATATTGATAATGCGTTTGTAAAACATAGGATATTACCTGTTGTTATAATAACTGGAATTCCAGAGTCCTCAACACGATAGATAGTATCTATTGCACTGATACATCCTCTTCTATTTTTATCAGTAATTGTACCGTCAATATCTAGGGCTAATGCCTTTATCATAAAGTCACCTTTCTATTATTTTTGTTATAATTCATATTTTACATCGTTGGATCGAAGGATCCATATCTGAAAGCGATGTTACATGTTCCCTCTTTACTAACCATACACGCACCTACAGGGTTCATTGGATTACATTCCGTCTTGAAAAGTTTGCATTCTTCTGGTCTTGCCACTCCCCTAAGGATTGGGCCACAAATGCATCCAGTCACAATAGGTTGTGATTCTCCTATTTCTATATCGAATTTTTCTCTTGCATTGAAATTGGAAAATTCCTTCTTAACTTCGTACACAGAATCTGGTATTGTTGGAAATCCTCTCCATTCCCGGCTGGTTATATAGAAAACTTCATCTAGAAGTTCTTGGGCTTTTATATTACCTTCTTCTCTAACTGCACGTTTGTACTCGTTTTGAACCTCAGCCTTACCATCTTTAAATTGTTTTAATATCATATAGATCGATATAAGTACATCAAATGGGTTAAATCCTGCAACAACTTGGGGAATTCCATATTTTTCTGAAAATGGTTCGTATGGTTTTGTTCCTATAATGGTTGATACATGTCCCGGTTCAATTAAAGCATTGAGATTGACTTCTCCCGATTCTATAAGAAATTTAAGGGCTGGTGGTATGAGTCTGTGACTTGATAGAACTGAAAAATTTTCAGGCGGACCATTTACCAATTCAGCAGCAGTTGTAGGGGCAGTTGTTTCAAATCCCGCAGCCATAAAAACTACTTCATTATCTATTTTTTGTGCCATTTCAACTGCATTGTTAACTCCATAAACTATTCTAACATCAGCACCATCGGCTTTGGCATCTGCTAAAGATCCTGTGGTTCCAGGAACCCTCAACATATCTCCAAATGTTGCGATAGTGACACCGTTTCTTGCTAGATATAAGCACTCATCAACCTCCCTTGATGGCACACAACAGACAGGACATCCCGGCCCTGCAACAATTTCTACCTCTTTAGGTATGAGTGTTCTGATTCCATGCTGCATTATGGTATGTTCATGTGATCCACAAACATGCATTATCTTTACTGGTCTTGAGATTTTTTCTATTCTTTGTACAATTTCTTTAGATAAGTTTTTCATTATGCCACCATGATAAGTTTTAATAATTGAAATTTAGATCGTTATAGTACAACAATTCATTTACAATATTCTATTACCTTGATATAATCTATTGTAAAAACAGATAGATAAAAATAGGTGTAAATAAATTCAGTATTAAATCTTGTTTGTCATTTAAAGTAATCGAAAATTATCAAAACTGGGTGAATGAATGGATAAAATAAATATAGCTGTTTTAGGTTTAGGAACCGAAGGCAGACATGCTGTTAAAAGTCTTCTTGATTATGGAAACCATGTTTACGCTTCTGATCTTAATAAAGATATCAATTTGTCCGAATTCGACTCTGAAGATTTGGACGTTGATCTTGGTTTACATGACAAAACAAAGATAGATGCAGCTGATGCAATAGTTCTAAGCCCAGGCTTATGGCACACAAATCTGGCAAAAAGTGTTAAAAAGGATAATAAACTTATTTCTGATGTTATTACAGATCATAAATCAATATTTACAATTGCTGTAACTGGAACTAATGGAAAAACAACCACATGTTATATGTTGAATGATATACTCGAAAAATCGGGATTAAATATTCTTTTAGGGGGAAATGCAGGGGGAGGATTTGAGGGATATACTCAACTGATACTAGAAGCATCACAAAATAAATATGATGTTATGATAGTTGAAGTCTGTGATATGACCCTGGATTATGCATCCTACGTCTTCAACATTGACATGGTGATAGTTACCAATATTGGATACGATCATATGGGTTATCATTTATCATTAGAAAATTATAGAAAATCTGTTTGTAAGTTTTTAAAGGGAAAGAAGCAAGCTATTTTAAATGGAAAAGATTCTTTGCTCATTGAATGTGTTGATTGTGCACGTGAAACATTTTTATTCGATTCAAACCATCGTGAATTGAAATTATTTGGAGAATATAATCAAGAAAATGCCTCAGGGGCTTTTAAAGCTGCTGAACTCTTAGGAATATATCCCAAATTTATAAATAATGTTTTAAGTAGTTTCAACAATGTTAAGGGTCGAACAGTGTCTATCAATTTCATAAACTCTAGGATCATAATAGGAAAAACAGACAACTCCGATGCAGTTGCTGCTGTCTTTAATGAAGCTAAAATGGATGTTATAATAATTGGAACACCTCGAAAAAATGAAAAACATAGATATAGTATCTTAAAAGAAGTCAAAAATGCAAAACCATATCTTGTAGTATTATTTCCGGGATTGGATAATACAACTTACATGGCAAAAGAAATTTTAGAAGCTGAAGGATATAATGGTAAAATTTGCATCCTAGATGAAGTTTCACAAGTCGTGGAAATGGCATTAAAGTGTACTATGACGTATAAAAATATATTCATAGGCGGGAATGGTCAAAAAAAGATCATATCTATCCAAAATACATTAAATGAAATTTCAAAAAGTATTAAAAATTATTAGTCGGTATCATACTATTACACATATATTCACTTTCAAACTACAATCCATAAACAAAATCATATACTATAAATAGTTTTCAACACAAATAATTAATTTAATAAAAGTATTGGGAATGGTTTAGGAGAGGTAGTATGATGAGTGATAGGAGGGGTTTTTTCTGGCAAATTATTTAAAAAATCCCAGTATTATAATATTAATTTTAGTTATTCTAGCTGTTGGAATGTTTTCTACTGCAAAAACTGTAGATGCCTATGTTCCAGCTCAAAGTCCCACAGAAATTTCGTCGCTTAGTGTAGGCGATACAGTTTACAATGGTGATCTTGTTGTTAGCAGTAGTAAAGTTCGTAAGGTTCCGCTTATTTACCATCCAGAGTATCTAATTGAAGATTTAAAAGACAATCAATATACTGATTTTATCACCGCAATTGCAACCGGATCTGTACAAACTCCGATAGATGCTATAACAGGCGGAAACATATCTCGTAGCGGTTATGCAACAGGATTCAACGGCCCTGGTATGATCGTTATAAACAATGGAAAACTCGATGTAACACCACCAGAAACTTTTGTTTGGGGATTTAAAACACCTTATACCACTGCAGTCAAAACAGCGAAGGGAATCAATATTGTAGTTCAAAATAAAACAATCCAAAGTGTTTCAGCTTCAGATATAAGTAATAGTACGGTACCATCTATTTATGTTACAGATTCGGCACTTAAACAGTGGTACAACCAATCGGAAATAGGCGATTCAATATCTTTGGATTATTCATTAACATCGTTTAACGATGGAAGAAATGATATAACACCCAATCAAATTAAAACAGAATTGGATAACAATACTAATGAATATATGTTAGAGTATCCTTCGGGATCTCCTGTAATGATCTACAACGGAGCTTCCAATCAAAATGTTGTCGGGACCGGTAACAGTGTACTCGGATACTATGCACAGTACAACAATGTACTGCGTGAAGAAAATGCAAGGACATTTGTTAAAGGATGGAATAACACAATTGTTCCGCCCCATACATGGGCAACAGGAAAGGATGATGTTACATTTACAGGTGTTTATGATGCATCAGAAGGAGGATATCCATCACATGGTGCTTGTCCCCCAGGAAGGGCATTAAGAGCTGCTGTTATGGCTGCAGGCTGTCCGTTACCATCCGGTATGAGCAGTGGATTTTTATCCGTGACAATCAGTGTTAACCCCTCTTCTGGAATAAAAGTATACAATCCAACAAATTATCCTTTAAAGATTGTTATATGGACGGTGGGTAGCGGTACTACTATGCAGATATTTGCAAAAGCCATACAGTACACACCTTAATTTCTATTTTTTTTATTTTATTTAGTTCTCAATAATATCGAATCTTTTAATAAAATTCCACTATATTCTATATAGGTGATTGTATGGTTTCAGCAGTTATAACCGCAGCGGGAAAAAACAGTAGAATGAGAGAAGACTTGGTATCCAAAGGTATGAAAATAGAACATAAGCTGCTAATGGACCTCAAAGGTAAACCAGTTATAATACGTACAATAGAAAATGTTCTGGAATCTGGAGTTAAGAAGTGTGTAGTAGTGCTTGGCCATTATAGTGAAGAAATAGACGATGTTTTAAAAGATTTTTCAAATGACATGGTAAAGATAGTTTACAACCATGATCTTAATTCTGAATTGTCAAAAACACTCCTTAATGGAGTTAAAAATATTGAATCTGGTTTATGTCTCTGTGTAGCGGCAGACCAGCCCACTGTTACCTATAATACTATGAGGAAATTAATAGAAAACGCAACTAACTATGGAAATCCCGAGAATATTGTATCAATATTAGCAAGAAAAGAAACCGGTTTTCTGGAATCTGCAGAAGGTCTGGGGATGCCATTCGTGTGTCATTCCAAACTTCTTTTAAACTATCTGCCAGAGCATCAAGACAATTTAAATCCAATATTAAGGGAAATGAAATCTAACAATGTTATTTTCTATGGAACCCCTGCTATTAACGATCTTGAGTTAGTGAATATCAATAGGTATAACGATTATTTATACATCAAAAACAAGTTTTAAAAATATTTTATTATTTTGAAGTAGAAACGCTATTTTTAAAAAAAAAATAAATAATTTAGTTTTAAATATCCAATTAAAATTTTTTCTTTTCTACTTCTTCTTCCAA
>PLTK01000217.1 GCA_003164415.1 Methanobacterium sp.
GAAAAGGTGATTACTTCATGTCCAACTACTCTTTTACGAGAAACTCAAACATTCAATACTCTTCAAAGTGCCTGTGAACCTGCATTAACCTTAAATCCTGCTCTCGCACCAGCAGGTAAATTCAATTTGAATTTACCTATGACCTATAAGAATTTCGATGATTGCGAATTATATCCTTCTTTACCTGATTTAAGTTCCCCTAAGATAAAAGTGATACCTATAACGGGTTCAATTGATGGAAATGAATCATATTGGGGTACAGGTCCTATTACGATTAGTTATGCTTCGAGTATGAATGTAGATTTCAGCGACCTTCGATTTTATCAATGGAATGGTTCATCTTTCATTAGTATTCCTTATCTGATTATAAGAAAAACTAATAGTGTATCAGCAGTTGTATTCCTTCAAATTCCGAGTTTACCGGCCAGTCCTACTATATCTTATGTTTATATGGTCTATGGGAATAGTACCTATACTTCAGCCTCAGCTCCTATTTCAAATTTATATTATTATGATGATTTTGAGGATGGTTTATTTACTGGAAGAACAGCTCCTTATCTGAATTGGATTTATAATGGATATGGTACTTATGCAGTTACAAATTCCAGCCCTATAAATGGAACATATAGTTTAAAAATGACTGGAAATGGCTCAGATAGTGTAAGTAATAGATTAATGTTTCCAGATACAAATCCCTATTTTAGTTGTTCATTCAATTTTAAATTATTAACGCAAGGTGTGGCAACGGCTGTGTGCCCTTATATTGTCCTATTATATATGTCTTATACTGATACTTCCAATTATAGTAGGTTAGAAACTTCCTATAATGGAACATATCAAGTATTACAGATAAGACAGGCAATTGCTGGCGTAACAACTGTTTATGGTTCTATGAATTTGCTTACAGGAAAAATGCCTATAAATACGACCTATAAATTTTATGTTAGACAAATGGCGACAGGGTGGATGGTTTATGTCAATGGGGTAAGTAAAATAGGAGTTTCTGCAACCATACCCTCTACATGTTCCTATAAAGGAATTTCAGCTAATATTGACAGTCAGGGGATGTGGGATAATTTTATATTTCATCCGGCGACAGGATATGCAGCTTATATTGGAAATGAACCAGCAATAGGTACAATCTCGGCAGAGGGTGGTTCGAGTATATTACCTGATTCAACAGGAAATGATTTTACTCAGTTAGCCTTTTCAAAACCTCCGTTTTGGATAGATGGTTATCCTGGATATTTCACAACTAGAAAACCTGCAAATTATAATATACCTACTCGATCAGTTCCTATGAGTGCTACAAATACTTTCAGTTTAGGTTATGATGGTATGGATAAATTTGATGCTTTAAGATTAGGTATTTTTGTAACTGCGAATTCTAATTATAATTTAAATATAAATTCTGTAACATTTAGAACAGGGTGAGAATTAATGGTTGTAAGTCAAAATACGACAGGTGTAACTACTAACCCTTATAGAATGATTCAGGCAACTGAAAAGATAGGGAGTGGTGCCGATGTTGTTAACAATACTAATGCCACATTCGGGTTAGTTGCTTCTGTTAATGGTCCTGGTCAAATTATTATGGATACTGGTTATTTTCCTTTTAATGAATTTATCGGGGCTCATCATTTAGATATAAGATGGTTCAGTAATCTTGCTTCGGGAAATGGTCTAACAGTTCAATATTGGAAGAAAGATATCAATGGGATTGAAACCATGTGTCAATCTGTGGATGTTCCATGGTATGGTAATATTTCCCCTACTTTTGGCAATAGTGCTTCAGGAGGTTGGTTTAACCAGAATTATCAGTATAGATTCTTAATTTTAAGTCATAGTTCTGTTTCTGCAACTTCGTATGTTGCAATTGATTTTCTTAAAATTACAGTTTTAGATCCTTGGAGAACAGGAATTAATGGTTTATATGGTGGTAATACACCTAGTCAAGCGATTTTTCTTCAAGATACTATTTCTACGGGGGCTTTAAGTGGGAATTATACTTATACTTTTGTTACAACTTGTTCTTTCAATCCAAGTATAGCTTCAATTATTGGGATTTCTCCTCAACAAGATTTAATTTTAGCTGTGATTGCAAGTGATTCAAGCACTTTTACTTGGACTTTAACTCATAGGGCTGGAACTACTTGGAGTACTTCTAATATGAATGTTCAATTTCAAATTTTAATGATGGATCCTTTCCTTTCATTATAGGAGAATTATCTTATGTTAGATGATAAATCAAAAGCAAAATTAGAGAAACAAATAGAATTAAATCCTGATAATGTTTTATCAAATGATAAATTAGTTAAACAAATATTAGAAGCTCTTGAATTGATAGAAACGATTTTAAAAATTAAAAATGTAAGAACTCTTGAACTTCAGATAGATAGTGAACCCCATTTATTTTTGAAAAGTAATGAAATGAATCACCCTAATCAAATTATGCGAGACCCTATGTTCATTTCAACTAAATTAGTCGAGTAATAGCCCTGTAAGTTATTATATAAATCTAGTGAAATATTTAATATTAAATGAAGGAAAAGGTAAAGGGCAGGGATGAGGATTTTATTTTAAATTTCATAGACACAAAAAACAAGAGATACTTTTTTTGGTTTATAAATCGAGTGGACATTTCTCCCTGCCCTTTACTAATTATATTGTATCTATGATCTATTTAGAATTTTTTGTTGATTAAATTTTGGGTGGGATGAGAAGCAGGGAGTAATTTTCCACATTCTGGGGGACCAATTCAGGGGTGAATTGGTAAAAAGAGAAGAAAACTACATCCCTACTCCTCATTATTATATTGGTGAAGGGTGTATTTAGATTTTATGATTGATTTTATTTTAAATAGGTGTTAAGGACAGGACAACTTTCAATGAACTTTGGCGTGTAAATTGAAAATAAAGGATCATAAAAAAAAAACATTTAGTCCTGCCCTTAATCCAAATATTAGTTGAATGTACTATTTGAAATTTATTATTTATTTTAAAATATGGGGGAAAGGACAGGACGATAGTTTTCAATAAACTTAGGAATATTGAAAAGGTGTCTGTACCTCTAATGTCCTGCCCTCATTTAATTATTAGTGTCATGTTGTATTTGAAATTTATTATTATTTTAAAATAGAAAAACAGGACATTAATTTCAATAATAATCTTTGAGGTGGATTTATTGAAAGTATTTGTAAAACTGTAATGTCCTGTCCCTAATTTTAATGAGTTGGAAGTTCTACTTGAAGCTGGTTATTACTATTACAATGACATTGGAGATAATATTGATATAAAATTATTTTATCAAAAATGAATGGTTTAACTATTTTTAAAATTATATTTATAAAAATTCTAAAAAAAAAAGAAAAAAAAGAAAAAAAACTTTTTTTGCCTTTAGAACGGTAATGTATTATATACACCATATATTGTGGCTGTTGCAGTATTCCAGTTTTTTACAACTCCCAATGAGTTGGCGTAACTAGTTGCATCTGCAGTATACCATTTACCATTTACATACAGTTGAGCCCATACATGACCATACCATCCACTGGAGAAATCACAGTATCCATGGACGTATCTAGAAGTTATTCCATCATCCCTTGCCAATGCAACTAGAAGGTTTGCTGTATCACAACAATTTCCAGTCATATGTGTTAAGGTACCTGCTGCACCATATTTGGTGTTGTAATAGAAGGAATAGCCTATGTTGTCTCTAACCCAATTAAATAAATTCACAGCTGTATTATAAGCTGTACTCCCTTTTAAAGATTTAGCCAGCGCAGCCACAGAACTTGTATCTGGTTTAATACTAGCTACAGCTTTTGTTGTAACTTTCAATCCTTGTGCAGCTATATTTTGTTCAAATGTTGCTATTGGAATATGTCTGGTTCCGAAACTTACGTAAGTAGGTAATCTACCATATTTAACGTAGTATGCGTTAACTCTGGAAATTCCATCATTAATTTGGCCAATATTTAAACCATTTATAATTACAGTATTAATTTTTAAGCCCTGTGTAGCTATGTTCTTTTCGAATGTGGCGATTGGTACTTTTCTGGTTCCGAAACTTACATAAGTAGGTAATCTATCATACTTATTGAAGAATGCTTGAACTCTGGAAGTTCCATCTTTTAATTGAGCCACAGTTAAACCATTAACTAAAACAGGAGCTCCTGCTGCTTCTGTATTATTCAAATTAGGTGTTTCTGTAGTATTTGTAGTTGCACTTTTGATACTACTATTTGTAGTAACAGTACTATTCAAATTAGATGTGTTTGTTGTTGTACTATTGATGCTAGTGGTTGCATTATCCGCTGTCGCATAATTGGATGTACTTATATTTGCAGTCATATTATCCAAAGATGTGACAGGGGTGCTAACATTTGTTTGATTCACAGATGCAGCACTACTTGCACTAACATTCAATACCAGTGCTAAACTAAAAAATAATAGCACTGATAGGAATAATTTTCTACTAATTATACCGCCTCCCTGTCTGATGAAACATCAAAATAGTTCATTATATGATCTATCAGACAATCTAAATATCACTATAACTACCCTTATAAAAGCTTTGGTTTAATATTAAAAAAAAGACCATCTTAGGCTTATTTTATTAATTTAAGGCCCACTGGTGGATTATTGATATACTTATTAAGGAATAAAGCCATTCCATTCATAGTTTTAAGAAATAATATCATTTAAAACAGCATATCAATAAATACTTTCAATTTAATCCTTTTAAAAATTAATAAAATCATCTCACAATCATTAAAACTAATATGAAATACCATTAATTGATATAGAAAACAATAATTAGCAGTTTATTAATTAAATTAAACTAATTATGGCCTATTATTCTCTTTTAAATCCATTATATGATTAAATTAAATATTTGAATTTTAAGTTTATTTTTGTTAAAATTTTTAGGAGGTGTGTCTTATCTGAGATCTACAATTTTTAAGTTGATTTTCTATTTTATATCCAGTTTTATTTTTGGTTTTGCTACATTTGCATCAGTTTTAACCTGTAGCTATATTTGGACTATTATTTTTTTAATTGCACTTTATTTGTGTATTAAACGATTCAAAACATTAGGAGATGATTAACACGTTTAAATTAGGTAAAAATGGAAAAAAACACGATTACAGGACATTACAATATAATAAATATAATCAAAATGTTACAATTACAGTTCCTCAAAACTTTGGACATCAGGATCTTATCTCTGATGGTGCAGGAATGCTCGGTAATGGTCCAGACGATACAGTATTCAAAGGATTTCAAGGAGCTGGATGCTGTACATTTTCAGATAGAGGACACTCAGCCATATTATGGAATAAAGAAGGCGGACATCCAATTACCATAACAGGTAAAGAAACAATCTCAGATTATAGTGCATTAACAGGCTACAATCCAAAAACTGGGTCAAATGATAATGGATGTGTTATATTAGATGTTCTCAAATATGCTCAAAATACAGGTATTTTAGATACATCTGGAAACCGCCATAAAATAGGAGCATATCTAGAATTAGACATTACCAATATCAATGAAATCAAAGAAGCAATGTACCTTTACAGTGATGTTACAGTAGGTATTCAATTCCCAGATTCAGCCATGACACAATTTAACAATGGCGGAGTGGTTATATGGGATGTTACTAAGAATGCAAAGATTGAGGGAGCACATGATGTACCACTCTATGGAACAGCTGTAATAGTAGGATATAAAGATGGGATATTCTATCTTGACACTTGGGATAAAATAATTGGAATGACATTAGCCTTCTTTAAGAAATATGTAGATGAAGGATACGTTATACTGTCTCCAGAATTCATTAACGGTAAAGGAGTTAGTCCTGAAGGATTTGATTTACCAACATTACAGGCAGATTTAGCAGCATTACCAAACCAACCACCTGCACCTGTAACAACTTTACCAACTCATGTTGCTGTGGATCCAATTTCAGGACAAATTGGATCAAAAGTTATACTTACAGCTGAAGTAATTGAAACAGATACTACAAAATATTTACCAGGAGAATCTGTTAATTTCAGTGTAGGTGGCGTGGCCGTTGGAACCGCAATAACAGATAGTACAGGTAAAGCAAGTCTACCTTATGGAATAACTCAAAAAGCTGGAAGTTATCCAATTACTGTAGAGTTTGCAGGGGATTCTAATTTTGCAGCAAGTAACGGAAATAACACATTAACAATTACCTCAACGCCTGTGATAACTCCCAGTGTGGCCATTGCAAATATTAAAACAATTATGGCTACTAGTTCTAAGACTACTAAAGCTAAACTAATCAGTCAGATAAATGCAGTATTAGCTCAAACAGGAGGTTCATAAATGAACATTCTTTCTTTTTTAAAAAGTGTGTTTAAGGTTACGAATCCTAACAACTACGATACTAAAACAAATTATCAGATCCTAAAAGCTGATTTCCTGTTAATGATTGCAGGTGTAGCAGCATATAAAGGAACACCATCTAAGGTTTATCTTCGTAAAAATGGAGTTAAACAGATTCAATATATAACTTATACTAAATATCTGAAGATTAAAGCTGTTTGGGATGCATTCATTAACAAAAATAAGAGACAACCTAATTATGTATACATTAATGATCCAGTTCCAACTCTACATACAGATTGGATCCTAGTTAACAGTGTAATATATCATCACCAGGAAACAAATTAATATAGGATTTGCCCTATATTTATCTTATTCTTAATTCTAAACTATTTTAAATTAAATAATCAGGATATTATTGTAGTTTATCTCAAAGTGAATTAAATTTCAAAATAAATATAAGACGATTATTTATGTCTTTTAAAGCCGTCTCTGATTCTATTTGTAACTCTTTTTGGTGGTTCGAGTTCTAATAAATATTCTATCATGAGACATTGTGCTATTAGGTTTACTTTGTATTTTCCTGACGTTTTCCAGATTTGCTCATGCATTGGTTTAGGAAGTGAAACATATAATCTTTTCTCATTATTCATTCATAGCACCTCATTCTAAGGGTTTTTAGTTTTTGTTTTGCTTTCCACCATGCTGTTTGGTATCCACAAGTGCATTCAAAATATTTCCACCAGTGGTCTTCTCTGCCTAGAAGAATTGGAATCTACCCTAAAAATGACATTAATTTTATATCAATATTAAAGGTTTACAAATTATAAACATAATGTTTACAGAATATAAAAAAATTCTTGTACAAAAGTGTAATACTCTTAAAACAGGTTTACAATGGATCCTCAAGAAAGAGAGTTTAATATATAAGGCGAAGCCGTCCCTAATTGTCCCACCCCACATCCGCAAGGCATAATTCGTTCGTATAGACTTACCAACATTATTAATCTTAATTTTATTTCATATATGATTTATAGAAGATTGTACATCATTTTTTAAAGAAATATATCAATATTAAAAACATACTTTTGCTAGGAGTATCATTAACCTTAGCTTATTATATACATAAAATGATTCTTTAAGTTATTTAATACGATTATGCATAACGATTTACTAAGTAGTTCCCAGTTCCAAAAAGTTATATATTGTTAACCATATATAACAAATTATGTCAATTGCAATAGGAAAAGAAATAAAACATCCCAAAACTGTAGGAACTAAATTAACCCCTAAAGAATACGAAGAAATAGCCAAAATGATAGATATGGGCATGTTTTTAAGTGTTTCTGATTTTTTAAGAGATGCTATCAGAGATAAGTTAAAAGCTACCAAAATAATTAAATTAAGGGATATTAATTATGAAGATGCTAAAAAAGAAGTTTTAGGATATTACAAAAGTTATAATGAATCCTACGATTATGAAGTAGCAGAAGACCTAGAACTAGATTATGGTTTAGTTTGTCAAATAATCGAAGAATTAGAACAAGAAGGACGATTAAGTGGTATAAATGGATGAAACAATTATTAAAGAAGGTGCTACAATAAAGGGAGATACTATTGTAGGTGAAGCTAGAAAAATATCCGATGTCCGTGTTATCGTAAAATCAGGCCGACATAAAGCTCAAAGAGTAATCTTAAAAGATAATGCAATGTGTAGAATAGCAAAAAAATATAAATTCATAAAATAGAGTTCTAAACTGTATTTTGTATCTCAAATTAGAAGAATTACTTGAGTAAAGTTGATCAAAATTAAAATGGCTGGGATTTATAAGCTTGTTTGGTTTTTTTTAGGAATTGAACCTCTTTTTTAGATGGAGATTTTTCCATTTCTCTAGGAATCTTTTTTGCATCATTTCCTTTATGTATTGGAGTTCATAATAGTAATTATTGCAAGATTAGTGTTATCTAAATAATATTTCATATATTTAAAATTGATTTTATTGTTACTCCTACAA
>PLTK01000106.1 GCA_003164415.1 Methanobacterium sp.
AGAATACATACCAGACATATTAAATGCATGATATGTTATTTCTCAACTATAAAGGACCCGCAAAATGACTTGTGAAATCTTCTATCAAAGTTAATCCACCATCATAACCAACGTAGTTTTCATTCAAAACTACACGATTGTAAGAGGGGAAACTGACAGTTGTATGGGGCACACCAACATTAGGGGCACCTAATTCAGAAGCAATATGTGCTTCTAGCGAACTTGCAAATAAAAACAGGAATGAACGATTCCTTAAATTTTCTCTTGCTTCGTATGAATCAGGTTCGAAAATTATCTCAGGTGAAAATGTGCTTTCAAGATCTTCTGTGAGTGCTTTAATAATACTTTCACGATACTCTTCTGGAGGATTGTCACTTAATTGGATAATGTCTGGGAGATATCCAAGTTCATTTACCATGAAATTTGTAACATTTATTGCAGTGTTACTATCTGCAACAACTGCAAAATAACAATGTGGTCGTGCTACTAAGAGCATATCTCCAGAATATTCTATTAAACGATATGTTCTACGTTCCTCATTTTTTATAACTCCTTCAACCACATCCTTTGGTAAGTTTAGCTTCTTGCCTATAATTCTTAAAAATTTACTAGTTTGTTTAGGTCCTACTGGTACGCTTGGAAATACTATAGAGGGAATATCAAATTTTTCCTCTAATTTTTTAGCTGCTCGATGACCATTCCAAGTAGATAAAACCAAATTATATTCTGCAGCAGGCAATTCTTTTAATTTTTCAAACCCTTCAAACTCTGTAAAGATTATATTTGCTTCCAGACCTATGCTTTCTAAAAGTTTTTTAACTGCATTAAGCTCTCCTTTCCAAAAAATGTGTTGAAAAGGTACTATGCCCAATATATTAACTAATCCTTTTTTCTTTGGTTGGACAGTAAGAATTTGATCTATTATGGCTTCAAGGAATAATTCATAACCTTCATATGAACTTCCATTGAATCCAGCTGCATTTATATTGATTATGGGTATATCAGGGAATTCTCTGATAACTGCTTCAACATCATCTCCTATAAGAGAGGGAATACATCCAGATATTACTGCAAATGCATCTCCTTCCATAACTTCTGATGAGGCTTGAATTAATTTTTTAAGTTTTTCTTCACCACCAAATATTACATGTTCCTCAACAAGCCCGGATGTAGGTGTACTTGTACCACCCACCGGACCTCCGGCATTTTGTCCTCCAGCATAAAATTGTCCAAAGAGTTGTCCAAGACCACAGCCCAGTCCCGCATGTAATAATGGAACCAATCCATAGACTCCTAAAGCAGAACCATATGCCCCTGCAAGGGCACATGAATATTTAGGGGCTTCTATAGAAGTTTTACCTGCAAAGTCGGCATTTTGACTTTTATTGATAATTTTAATATTTCCATTTTCTTTTATACTCACTTTGATGTCCCCTTATCTAGATAATATAAAGGATCTGGCTGTTCATACCACCAATCTTTATAACTATCGCTTGTTTTTGCTTTCATTGTTTTTCCAAATGATTCATTTTTCAGGGATTGTATTAAAAATTCCCCGTAAGCTACTGCACCTGCATATCCACTCTGAAGACTCCATGGATCAGCGTCTCCTCTTAAAGCGTGCAATCGAGTTACTGATTTCTCACGTTTGTATGCTCCACCTTGGAATGGGCAGGTTAATGTAATGTCAGGATCTCGTGTACGTGTGATGTGTCCCTGTTCAGCCGCTTGGAATGTGTTTACCAGAACATCAAAGTCCCCATTTTCGCCAACCATAGTTTCCAGATCATCGAGTATCAAATTATCAAAATCCTGAGTCAGCGCAGCTGTAGAACTAAGTCCTAATTCATCAAAGTATGGTAACTGGGATAGGAGTCTTCCCTGTCCAAGTGCTCCTAGAACTTCTAATTTTTCACCATTACCCTTGAAGTTTAAAAGTTCCTCTCTTACAGCATTCATTCTAGGAACCCATACTTTATGTTCTTCTTCGATTAAAGTTTCTATCTCCATTTCTTTCCCTGTAAATTTACCAATCTGTCGAAGCCAAGAATCTGTGTTTTTAATGCCCATTGGAGATGGATACAGGAAATATGGAACCCCATATTCTTGTTTAAGGCCTTTCGATACATATTCGGTATAGGTTGGGCATAATGGTGCTGTTACAGCTGCTTCTGAAAGCTGTTCAAGCTGTTCTACTGTTGCAAATTCTGGTACCAAATTCGCTCTAAGACCTACTTTGCCAAGTAACCTTTGAATTTCCAGACGGTCTTGCCATGTGTATGATAACATACTAGCAACATTTATTAGGTCATTCTGTTTTTTCTCTGGTTTTTTGACCAGATATTTTAGAACCCCGTGCCAGAAAGCATCATAACCAGTTTGTACAAGTTTTGATCTTACTCCTTCACAGTGAACTGGTACTATAGTTGCTTTAACTTCTGGCTGTACCTCTGCTACTGCACCTTCAATATCTTCTCCAATAACACCTGAAGTACATGTGGTTAGGATGAATATCGCTTTAGGATTGTATCGTTTTTCAGCCTTGAATATTGCATCTTTAAGCTTTTGGCTTGCTCCGTATACCACATCATCCTGTTGGAGATTTGTTGTGATCCAGTTTAATTCAAAGTTTTCGGGTCTTCCTAATTCTGTTGGTATTGTTCTAAACAGCTCTCTGTAACCTAAAGATGCAGATGAGCATCCTACTGGTCCGTGATATATTATAGCAGCATCCCTTATTGTAGCTACTCTTACTGTTAAATAAAAGTTTAAAACACATCCAGATGTTTGCTGTAATTTTCTATCATGACATTTAATATTTCCTGCCCTTGCATCTTTTATTAGCTCAGTTGCTTTACCATAATACACGTTGGTACCATTGGCACGTTGTTCCC
>PLTK01000128.1 GCA_003164415.1 Methanobacterium sp.
CTGCGTCAGGAATATCTTTAGGTCCCTGGGAAACACCTGCTAGGTATATACCGTCAGTTAATGTGTCAACTGGTCTGAGTTTAGGGTGAGCTTCCATAAGGAAACCGTCAGCACTTTTTGACAGAGTTAAAGTCTGTCTTAGAGTTTCTGCACCTTCAGGTGGCTGTAGACCCACTGATAGGGCAACCATATCGTAGTCGTATTCTGTGACTTTTCCGAGTAGGGTGTCTTCTGATCTTATTGTTAGGGTCTTATCAGGGTTTTCTATGACTTGTGCTGGTCGACCTCTGATAAATTTAATACCGTACTTTTCCTGTGACCGTTTGTAGAACTCTTCAAATCCTTTACCGAATGCCCTTATATCCATGTAGTATATTGTAACTTCGGTGTCAGGTTCGTGGTCTATGATGAGCTGAGCGTTTTTCATTGCATACATACAGCAGACTCTGGAACAGTATGGTTTATCGATCTGTTCGTCCCTAGATCCAACACACTGGATGAATGCGAATTTATTAGGTACTTTACCGTCTGATGGTTTTATAACATGTCCTTGGGTTGGTCCGGATGCGTTTATGTATCTTTCCAGTTCGAGACCTGTTACAACGTTTTCAGCCTGACCGTATGCCCATTCTTTTTTCTCTGTTGGGTCGTAAGGGTCGTAACCGGTTGCAACTATGATGGTTCCAACGTCGAGTTCGATGGTTTCTGGTTTCTGGTCGTGTTTTATTGCTTTGTTACCGCAGACCTGGTCGCATAGTTTACATTCTATACAGTAGTCTTTGTCTATGGTTGCACATAGTGGAACTGCTTGTGGGAATGGTATGTATGTAGCTTTGACCATACCAACGCCTTCATCGAAGTAGTTTGGTATTTCTATCGGACATACTTCGGAACAACTTCCGCAACCTGTACATACTGATTCATCTATGTAACGTGGTTTTTTCTCTACTTCTACTTTGAAGTTTCCAATGTAACCGTCTACATTTTTAACTTCTGCGTAGGATATGAGTTCAATATTTTCATGTTTTCCACAGTCCACCATCTTAGGTGCTAGAATACACATTGAACAATCTAATGTAGGGAATGTTTTGTCCAGCTGGGCCATTCTTCCACCTATTGTAGGTTGTTTCTCTACAAGGTAGGTTTTGAATCCCATGTCACCTAGATCGAGTGCTGCCTGAATTCCGGCTACTCCTCCACCAATAACTAGGGCTTTGCTTGTAACTGGTACAGATTCTGATATGAGTGGTTCTAGTAACCTTGCTTTAGCAACGGCCATTCTTACTAAATCTTTAGCTTTTTCTGTTGCTGCTTCAGGTTCGTTCTGGTGAACCCAAGAATCGTGTTCCCTCAGGTTTGCAAATTCAAAGAGATATGGGTTTAATCCTGCTTCTTTTACTGCTCTTCTGAACGTTGGTTCGTGGAGCCTTGGTGAACATGCTGCTACAACTACTCTGTTTAAACCCTTTTCTTTAATGTCCTTCTGGATCATTTCCTGTCCAGGGTCTGAACAGAAGTATTTGTATTGTTCTGATACAACAACATTAGGAAGTGTTGCTGCATAATCTTTTACTGCGTCGATATCAACTACGCCACCGATGTTTATTCCACAGTGACATGTGTATACACCGACTCTTGGTTCTTCGGTTGTTTCTTGCTTTTTTTCTTCTGCCAATTAGATCACCTAATCCATTAAATTAATGATAGATTATCTTATCCTTAATGTGTAGGGTCTATCAACTTAATAAATAAAGTTTTCTATTTATTTTTTTATACAAAGTATATAAGGGAGAATATATTTAAAATATTTAAAATACTTAAAATTCTTATTATACTCAATAACTTTATTTTAACCAAATATATTACTTTTATGTTAAAGATTTTCATTAAACAATAAAAATTTCTTAGACATAACCTCTAATTTCAATTTAAATTATTTTAAATATATATTTTTAAAAGTATTATTAACAGAATTATTAAACAATTTAAGTACGTTAACTAATTTAAATTAGTTTAATCTGCATATGTGAAAATTAAAAATATATGTCAATAATAACTCTTATAACCTTATTTTTATAATGTGTAATAATAAATTATTTCCCATATACATATCAATTATTTATTATGAATCGATTTAAAGTGTTTAGGTGACAATTTGATCTTTTTAATTATTGATCGTGATGAATTTTATAAAAATAAATTCCGCATCTGAATCTTTACACGACATTTTAGAACATAATATGGGATTATATTAAAGAAATGAGTATAGGCAGTGTTATCATGCTCATCACTGTGCTTAGGAATATGCATGCTGCAGCTGCATTAACATCAAGATCATAACTTGCTGCAAGAACTAAACTTAACATTGCAGCGGGCATACCTGCCTCAACAACGGTGACTGTTCCTTCAAGACCATGAAGACCTAAAATGTACACCATCAAAATTGCTATCATTGGGGATATTATCAGTCTGGTTAAAGTCACGAAGGATGCTGCACCGAAATAATTTTTTAGACCACCAGCTTCGAGAGACAATCCAAGCGATATCATTATCAATGGAATTGCTGCTCCACTCAAATATTTCAAGACATCTAAAGGTATAAATCCGGGGTTTAAATGCAAAATATTAGCAAGTATGCCCAGTATTATACCCCACAAGGGGGGAAATAGAACTGTTCTCTTAATAATTGATGTATATTTCCCTCCGAATATTAGTATGAAAAAAATTCCTAGGCTTAAAAATAGTATTGTAGACCCCATATCATAAAATACGGCTCTAACTAATCCTGTAGCCCCAAATATTCCCAATACTATGGGATATCCCAGGAAACCCGAATTAAATAGGGTTGATGTGCCTACTAGTGTCCATCGGGTTTTTTTTGAATAGCCCCTTGCTCGTGAAAATATGTATACTAACAAACCGCATAAAATGCCGGTTATAATACAGATAAGCGTTATGGGTAGAAGAATTTTTAGATTCGAAAGATCTGCATTGAACATTGCAAGAAATATTAACGAGGGAATTGCAATATTTATAACAACTTTATTAAGCGTTAAGGAATCTTCGGGCTTTAAAAGACCTATTCTCTTAGCTATGTAACCAATTAGTATCAGAAGTATGATTGCAAGTATGGTTTCTGTGGAATTCATAGTATCTGACTATCTTCGGAAAATATTGGAATATTCTAAATGGACATGAATTTTAAAAAAAATATAATAAAATAATTTTAATAAAAAATTTATTTAAGGGAAATTAATCAGTAATTCCCTCTGTAATTACTTTGAAAACTGCTTCTCCTTCGGGTAAGTGGGGACTATCCACAAGTCTTGCAATTCTTTTACCTGCTAGCCCTTTTTTGAGCCATATTCTATACGTTGCTGCGTGACCAAGCACATGTCCACCTATAGCTTTAGTTGGACTTCCAAAGAAAGCATCTGGTTTAGATTGAACCTGATTGGTAACGAAAACTGCTACATTGTAGGTATTTGCAATGTTTGAAAGTGTGTGCAAATGTTGGTTCAGTTTTTGTTGTCTGTTAGCAAGGGATTCTCTTCCAACGTATTCTGCACGGAAATGTGCCGTTAAAGAATCCACTATTAGAAGTTTGATATCTGTACCGCTTTGTATGAGTTCATTGACCTTGTCTGCCATGAGTATCTGATGGCTTGAGTTGAATGCTCTTGCAATGTGTATTTTAGTGAGAACCTCTTCGGTATCAAGTTCTAATCCATCGGCAATTTGTTTTATTCTTTCAGGTCTGAAGGTGTTTTCAGTATCTATAAAAACACAATCTCCTGACAAACCACCTTTTTCTGGAGGTAATTGAACAGTGACTGCAAGTTCGTGGGAGATCTGACTCTTTCCCGATCCAAATTCACCGAATACTTCGGTTATGGATTGTGTTTCGATTCCCCCACCTATGAGTTCATCGAGACCGGTACTTCCAGTTGTTATCCTACCAACATCTTTCCTTCTTTCCATTACATCTAAAGCCGTCTCAAAATCAATTTGTTCAGATTTTCTTGCGGCTTCTATGACCTTTTCGGCAACACCCTCACCGATCTCGGCTTTAACACTTAATTCTTTTGATGTTGCAGTGGCCAGTCTCATCATATCTGCGAAACCAGCATCTCTTAATTTCTGGGCAGTTTTCTCTCCCACATTTGGCAATTCTTCGAGTTCTACCATTTTAAATCTCCCTTTAAAAGTTCCATAATTAAAAATTTTATAATTAAATCCAAGTACAATGTAATATTTTTTTAGATTTCATCCAATCTAATCCTAATAGAAATTTATGAAAATTATTCAAATAATTTTTAGGATTAATACAACTTTTATATACGCACTATTTAAAGATTGATCAATTACCAATTAATTCAAAATGTTTGTATCATAAACACTGCATTCCAACTAATTTCTATTTGAATTATTCATGTTCATTACATCTTTATATCAACGAGTTTTTTAGCGTTAAGTCGTATCTCTTCGTTATATTCGTCGAAACTGGCATCGGCTATCACTGTAATCTCGTGCCCAACAAGATCGGAAACTTTATCTTCTAGAGAACCTTCATCACCAGTTTTTTGAATAACTTCTATAATTTCCGGCATTTTCATACCAATAAGTTCTTCTGCAGCGGTTCTGAAAAATGTGACCCTCATGGTACCTGTTTCATCTTCTATTACACATGGGATTATCATCAAGTAGTTGGGTTCCTCAATTTCCTCTCCACATATGTCACAGATATAGGTATTGTCAACTAAATTAACTCTTTTATTGCAGTTTGGGCACATTTCATAGAGAACCCTATTTCCATAGGCTTCCACTATTTGTCCAGTAACCTTTATATTTTTGTCTTCTTCCTCAATATCGTCGATCTTCTTGGTTTTGTAGATCATTTCTTTAATATCATCGTGTGAAGGAAGTTTTTCCGCTTCTTCGGTTTTAGCATTAGTAATATTAGTATTTCTACCCACACTGATTTCAATTTTATCTTCACGCGAATTTACACGAGGATTCTCTATTTTTATTGCATCTCCAATATTTAAAGGGGTTTCTGTTTTTTCATCCCAGAATGATGCTCTAATTACTCCTGTTCCGTCTGCAATTTCAACTGTTCTTACAATGCCCTTTGTTCCATCTCCCCTCTGGAACTCGTTTGGATCGTAAATGTTGATGACTCTTCCAACCATTTTTACGTTATTATCGCCTTCTTTCAATTCGCTAATGGTTTTACTGGAATATAAAGAGTCTTCAATTTCATTTATGGAAGGAATGTCTACCATTTCCTCAGCGCTAGGTTTAACAATTCTTGCCGGTCTTCCTATAGAAAGGTCCATATTATAATTTCCAAGACGTGTCCTTGCATTTTCCAATTTTATTGGATCTCCTGTATTTAAAGGAAGATCTGTTTTGTCATCCCAGAAAGATGTTCTTNNCCATTAAATGTATATCTGCTATTTTAAGGGGTTTAAGATATTTTCCACATTCTTTGAGCTGATTTTTTAATTTACTATCAATTTCAGGGTTTATAATTATTTTAGAGTTCCAATTAGTATTTATTCTGTAATCGGTACCTGAGTATTCGTCGAATTCGATGTTTCCACCAATTATCTTAATGATGTCCCCCTTTTTCAAGTCCATATTGGCATCTTCATTCCACAGGGTGATCCTTATAGAACCAGTGTCATCTTCCATCTCTAGAGACCTGACCTGACCTGTTGACTCATCGTCTCTTATGAAGGTTATTGCATCATATATTTTGGAAATAACACCTATTACAGTAACGTCACGCATTTCATGGGCATCTCCAATTTTTTGCACAGTTTCAGTATACTCTGGAAGGTCAAATTCCCCCTTCATTATTCTACCTACCCATGAATGGGTTAGTGATACTTCACCATCTCTTGTTCTTCCCATAGCACCCAATATTTTGACAGAATCTCCTTCATTCAAGTCAAGATAGTCTAATATCTCTGTATCTCTGTTCCAGAGTGTATACTGTATTTTACCTGTTTTATCCTGTATTTCCATGGACAAAACTTTTCCTTCCTTACCATTTTTATTGAAGGTTCTTGTTTTAGGAATGCGTACTATCCTTGCGATTACATTTACTGTTGTGTCTCCCTTAATGTCTGCTATGTTTGTTATTTTATCGTCGTATTTAGGAAATGTTTGAAAATCTTCTTCTGGCAGTTTTTGTATTGTAGAATCCATTTTCATATGAAGTTCATCTTCTCTGAATCCTTGTTTTACCTCTGCATTGTTTATTTTAATTACGTCTCCTTCTAAGATTTGTTTAAGGAATTTGATGTTTTCTGTCCAAAGTACAACACGTATTTCCCCTGTGTCATCTGAAATTATCATATTGGCCAGTTTGCCTTCTCTTCCCTTTTTACTTGTGAATTTTTTCACGTTAGAGATATGCATGACCCGTCCTGTAACACTGATGTTATCTCTACCACTTTCTAATTCGTTTATTTTATGGGCTTCATTTGCTTCTGAGAGGGGTTTGTTCTCTTCATTAATGTACTCACCAATAATTGTACGTGCAATATCCAGCTCACTCATGAAACTAACATCTTCGTAATCGTGCTTCCTTTCTTCCATTTTCTTTAAGAAGTCTTCGTATGAGATTTTATCCTGTATCTTTTCATATTCGCTTTTTATTTCCTGATTAATCTCGCCGCTCATTTGGGTTCCCTCACTCCAATATTTCTCATCCATATTATATTTGATTATAAGATTAATATACAACGATAATGATGTTTTGATTTTGGTTTATTAAATAAATTTTACAATTCATGTCGATAACATTATTCAACTATACTCTGATAATCATTAGAATAATAGTTTTTATCTATTTAAATCTCCGTATACATGTGAACTGTTTCTTTGTCTACTGCTAATTTTAATATTCTTAGGCGAGTTAACTGCTGTATGGTTGTATTATTGGGGGTTTCTTCTAGATTTGTACTTACTTATGAATGTTTTAAAAATTAATTGTATTTTCAGAGGTTTTGGTCAACATTATTATTTCATATTATATATATTACTAGTGACAATATAATTATTACTATTTTGATATAGTTTCATTAATTTGAAATGGTAAGATTAATATAATAGTTAGTTTGATAAAACTATTTATTCTTAGAGGGGGTGTAAATTAATGAATCAAGAGCTCGAACTCGTCGAATCAATGGATAAGTTAGGTGTGCTAATGAATAAATTTCAAACAGAGCTTTTAAATGGAGAATTAAAAGAATACACTCTAAGACAACTGTACTATATTGAATTAATTGATAAACATGAGGGAATTAGTGTTTCGGAAATATCAAAAACACTTGAACTTAAAAAATCCACGGTCTCGATAGCAATTAACCAACTACTGGAACTTGAAATTGTAACAAAAATCCAATCAAATACGGATAAACGTTTTTATTTCATTAAACTAACTCCAAAAGGTAAAGATATCATGAAAATGCATAAGCAGGTTCATCAAAATACAATTAAAAAGATTATAAATATTTTAAATCCCGGTGAGGTCGATAGTTTCATTAAAATTGTTGACAAGATCGCAGCTTTAAATCTATGAATTTTATATAAACAAAATATTCTATTAATAAGTTGAAATTTAATATAGGAGAAATTTAAATGGCAATGACAATGGCTGAGAAGATATTGGCAAAGGCTTCAGGTAATAAGGAGTCAGAAGCTGGAGAAATAATAATGGCAAATATTGATGTTGCCATGACCCACGATTTAACTGGACCGTTATCAGTAGAATCATTCGAGAAGATAGGGCTTAAACAGGTATGGGATCCAGAGAAAATTGTAATAGTCTTCGATCATCAAGTTCCAGCCGACTCAATAGATGCAGCAAACAACCACATGATAATGCGGAAATTTGTAAAGGAACAGGGAATCAACAATTTTTACGATGTGAGAGAAGGTGTATGCCACCAAGTTCTGCCTGAAAAGGGACATGTAGTACCTGGAGAAGTTGTTGTTGGCACGGATTCTCATACTTGTACACACGGTGCGTTAGGTGCCTTTGCTACTGGAATAGGATCAACTGATATGGCAATGGTTTTTGCAACAGGAAAGCTGTGGTTCAAAGTACCTGAAACCATTAAATTCGAAATTACAGGAAAATTACAGGAAAATGTATTTGCTAAGGATGTAGTTCTAGATATAATAGGTAAAATAGGGGCTGACGGAGCTACTTACAAAGCCTGTGAATTTGGTGGAGAAACCACCAGGAACATGTCCATATCTGACAGGATGGTTCTATGTAACATGGCAATAGAGATGGGTGGTAAAACAGGTCTGGTTGAACCAGATCAAAAAACAATAAATTATTTGAAGGGCCGATCAACCAAACCCTACGAAATCATGAAAACAGACAGTGACGCAAAGTCTCTCGAAACTATGTTTGTTGATGTTAACGAACTTGAACCACAGATAGCTTGCCCCCACAATGTAGACAATGTTAAACCAGTATCAGAAGTTGAAGGTACACACATAGACCAAGTATTCCTTGGATCATGTACTAATGGACGTTTAAGTGATCTTCGTACTGCAGCGAGGATCATGAAGGGGAAGGAGGTATCTAAAAATATTAGAATGCTCGTGATACCGGCCTCTAGGGAGGTTTACACAAAAGCAATGGATGAAGGTCTTTTAAGAACTTTTGTAGATTCTGGTGCTCTAGTGTGCAATCCCTGCTGTGGACCATGTTTAGGTGGACATATTGGACTTGTAGGTCCGGGTGAAGTAAGCCTTTCAACTTCCAACAGAAACTTCAAGGGAAGACAGGGAAGCCCTGATGCAGAGGTATATCTTAGTTCAGCAGCGGTCGCTGCAGCTTCAGCAATCACTGGAAAGATAACAGATCCTCGATAAATCGAATATATTGACAGATTTTAAAAAAATAACAATTAAATAATGATTTTTAGGGATGTGCAATAAATATGAAAGGAAAAGTTTGGAAATTTGGTGACGATGTCGATACCGATATAATCATACCTGGAAGATATTTAGTATTAAGAGATGAAAAAGAACTTGCTGCATGTGTAATGGAAGGATGCGACCCTGAATTTTCGAAAAAAGTAAAAAAAGGCGATATAATCGTTGCGGGCAAAAACTTTGGCTGTGGATCATCAAGGGAACATGCTCCTATAGCTATTAAAGGTGCAGGAATATCTGCAGTTGTTGCAGAATCATTTGCAAGAATATTTTACAGAAACTCAATAAACATAGGACTACCCTTAATAGAAGTCAAGGAGATCTCACAACACATCTCTGAGGGAGATATAGTCGATATAAATATTGATGAAGGGATTCTAAAGGATTTAAAGACTAATGAAGAGTTTGAAATTAAACCTCTACCTGATTTCATGTTAGGAATAATGGAAGAAGGCGGATTAATAAACTTCCTTAAAAACCACTTAGAAGAAATAAAGGATGAATAAATGGGTTTAATATTGGAAATATAAAATTAAACTTAAAGTTTCCAAATTATTTATCCATGATACAATAACATTTAATTTAAAACTTAAAAATGGTGTTCTTATGTACAAAATAGCTGTTATACCCGGAGACGGAATAGGAAAAGAAGTAATGGAAGCCGCACTTCATATATTAGATGCTTCTACCATTGAATTTGAATACACATTTGCTGATGCTGGAGATGAACTTGCTGATAAAACAGGCATACCACTACCACAAAAAACAATTGACTTAGTAAAACAATCACAAGCATGTTTATTTGGTGCTGCAGGTGAGTCAGCTGCAGATGTAATTGTTAAACTCCGAAGAGAACTTGACTTATATGTGAATCTCAGACCTGTAAAATCCTATCCCGGTACCAAATCTTTATTCGAAGATATAGACTTGGTTATTGTCAGAGAAAATACAGAAGGACTCTACTCCGGAATCGAAGAGTACACTGAAGAAGGAGCAACAGCGGTCCGTGTAATAACCAACAAGGCATCGGAGAGAATATGTCGATTTGCATTTGAATATGCGGTAAAAACTGACAGAAATAAAGTTACAGCTGTTCATAAGGCAAATGTACTGAAAAAAACTGATGGAATTTTCAAAGACAATTTTTATAAGGTTGCAGAAGAATTCAATGGAATAAAATCCGATGATAAATATGTAGATGCAACAGCAATGTTTTTAATAACCCAACCAAACATGTTTAGTGTGATCGTGACAACAAACCTCTTTGGTGATATACTCTCAGATGAGGGGGCAGGACTTGTGGGCGGGCTTGGACTATTACCCTCAGCAAATATAGGTGAAAAATATGGTCTTTTTGAGCCGGTTCATGGTTCTGCACCATTAATCGCAGGTAAAGGAATTGCAAATCCCTCTGCCATGGTACTTTCAGCTGTTATGATGCTTGAATATTTGGGGGAGATTGAAGAAGCCAGAAAACTCGAAGAATCATTAATTGCTGTTTTGACAGAAGGTAAAATAGTGACCAAAGACCTGGGTGGAAATGCTTCAACAATGGAAATGGCAGCAGAAATAAGGGCAAAATTTGTAAAGGAATAAATAAATTTTATTTGAATAATTAAATATTTTTTTTAAGAAATAAGTAGTACAAGTTATTGAATATATGTTCCATTAGGATCATTTATTTAGAGAAATAAAATTATAGAAAATAGAATATGGTAAATAATAATCTGAAACTAAAATTTGGAGCATGAACATGGAAAACGGTGCCAATGTTGATATTAGGGCAGACATTCCCCTACTTGAAGAAGTAATCTATTTAGACGCAGCAAGTACTACTCCTACTCCTAAACCCGTTGTTGAAGCAATGTGTGATTATTTTTATAAATACAATTCAAACACGGGTAGAGGGGCATATAGGATGGCAGTTAAAGCAACCAAAGAATTTGAGGGAGCTAGATCTCGAATTTCAAAATTTATTGGTTGTAGTCCATCAGAGGTAATATTTACCAAAAATACAACGGAAGCAATTAACCTCGTTGCAAATGGACTTGATTTTAAAAAGGGCGATTCCATAATAGTACCTAACATTGAACACCATTCCAATTTTATTCCATGGCTGAATCTCAAAAAGAAGGGTGTCGAATTAAAAATCATCAAAGCCGATAAATATGGTATAATAGATGCTGCAGATGTAGAATCTGCAGTTGATGCAAATACTAAACTCATAACAACCACCCAGGTTTCAAATGCAATAGGATCGGTGCAACCTGTAAATGAGATAGGCAAAATTGCGGATGAAAACGATGTTCTTTATATGATAGATGCCGCACAATCGGCCGGGCATATGAAACTAAATGTTAAAGATACTTATGCCGATTTTGTGTCATTTCCAGGGCACAAAGGATTACTCGGCCCGATTGGGACGGGATTTCTTTACTGCAGTGATGAGTCTGTTGATAAACTTGAACCAATGAACTTGGGTGGAGGAACCGTTCTAGATGTTTCTGAAGGAGAATTTTCTTTAGAAGATGTACCTGCAAGATTTGAAGGTGGTACGCAGAATATTGCAGGATTTATTGGCTTAGGGACTGCGGTGGATTATATTGAAAGAATTGGAATGGATAAGATCGAGAATCACAGCAAAAAACTCACGGCACAGCTGTTTCAAGAGATCAACGATATTGAAAACACAATTGTATATGGGAGTCCAGAAAATATTTATGGTATAGTTGCCTTCAATATAGATGGTGTAAATGCACATGATGTAGCAAAGATACTAGACGAATTAAAAAATATTTGTGTTAGAAGCGGTCACCACTGTGCAATTCCAGCAATACGACATATAGGGGCATTTGAACTCGGAGGCACCGTGAGAGCATCTGTACATTACTATAATACCAAAGAAGAAATAGAGATATTTGGTGAAACATTGAGGGAAATTTCTAAGTTTTTCGGAGATTAAAAAAATGACCAGAGCACAATACATTGCAATATTTATAATTCTAATAATGGTTATAAGTTCAATTGCAGCTATTATAAGTGTAGTTTAAGCATCATTGGAAGATTAAAATCTATAATGTAATCTATTTAGAATTTAACAAATTAGCATAACTTTACTGATTGGAGAGTGGTATAAATGGTAAAAGTTAGGATAGGAGCAGTAGTATCAGAATTTAACTACGATATAACTCATATGATGTTGGAACTAGCAAAAGAACATGCAAAATTTCTAGACTCTGAAATAACCAAGGTTATAGCAGTACCTGGTGTTTTTGACATGCCATTAGCAATTAAAAACCTCCTTGAGAAGGATGAAATTGATGCTGTAGTAACAATAGGGGCAGTTATTGAGGGTGCAACAGCTCATGATGAGATAGTGATCCAACACGCATCACGTAAAATCACGGATCTTTCGTTGGATTATAACAAGCCAGTTACATTAGGAATATCTGGTCCAAAAATGACAAGGCTCGAAGCTCATCAGCGTATAGATTTCGGTAAGAAAGCAGTTGAAGCAGCTGTCAAAATGTTTGAGAGACTAGAATAAATTAAAATTTAATTTTTTTTTATTAAATTCATTTTTTTTGTTCATATCTGGAATTTTTTTTATTAAGAAACTTTTTTTTTTAGAAATAATAAAACTATTTAGCTGTGGAAACAATTTATTGAACAACGAGCTAAAGAATTATTAAAAAAAAATTCTGGAGACTTATGAANNGCAGGATCTGAATGGATGGTTTATCAGTATAAACGAACCAGTGACCTTGTAATGGACTCTAAAAGAGATGGTGATAGACACACATACAATCTTAAAGTGGGCAAGGCCAATATGACGCTTAAACCTAGTTTTTCTGCTGCAGGAATAGAAGAAGTCACCGTTGAAGGTGATGAGGTAAAAATTGTCCATGCAGGGCTAGCAGGAGCTGGTGTAGGGGCTGCTATGTGTAGGGGAATGGCAAAGGGCGTTAAACGTGTTGAACTTTATGATATAGGTGGAGGTTCAAAGGTGGGTAGAGCCGCAGTTGTAACACCCAAACTTCAAAAGGTTGTTATAGGAATTGATGATACCGATACCAAACAGGAAGGTGCAACTTGGACCCTTGCAAACAACGTTGGGAATGCACTTGCACAGATGGGATTTGAATATCTGGACCATGTTACATGTCAACTGTACCCTCACAACCCAAATAAGACACAAAATTGTGTTGCTATAGCTCTAGTGTTTGCTGTTCAACCCGGAAGAAGGGACGAACTAATAGAAAAAACACGAGAACTTCTTAAAAAAGATACTCTATCGAAAAAAACTGCTATAGCAGTTTTAGATGGGTTTAAGGTGCCAAAAAAACTTCGAGAATATGCTGAAAATACAAAAAAATCAATGATGACTGTAGAAGATGCAGAAAAGACAGCAAAAGAAGTAGGGGTCCAACTTGTTCAAGTTACAGGTGCACCAGGGGAAATAGGTGCCCTGGCAGCACTTGGACTTTACAACGATCTAGAAGAAGCTGTTAAAGTTTACTACTAATTAGTTTACAATTTTTTAATTTTTTTTAAAGTCAATACACGAAGTTTAAAAACTTCCCAGTAGTTGAACTTGCAAACTGCATATCTGTGACAACAGGTGGACCTATTTCTATTTTAAAACTTCTGCTCCCATCTTGAACATAGTATGTATTGGTTACACTGTTCGGGTTGTAGGTTATGGTCTTGTAGGCAACACCATTTAAGTAAATTTCGTACGTTCCATTAGTCAATATTCCCATGGTACTCGAAACTTCCACGTTGTTCATGTATATGTTTACAATTCTACCGCTTGTATTAGAATTTTCACTTTTTAAGAGTACTCCTTCGGTAATATTAAGGGCACTAGTATTTCCTGATACTGGCAGAGCTTTTTCTGCATAAAAATTATTAAACCTATTCCGCAGATCTCCATCGGTTATAACATCTCCCACATTTAGTCCCAATATATTTCTAGCACCTACCGGTAACCTCATAATATTCTCTTCACCTGGAACAGTTTGATTAATGGTGTACTTTACACCACCGATGTAGATCGAATCTCCATAGTTAAGTTCCAAAGTAGCAAGAGCTTCGGTAGGTACGTTAATAATTGAAGCTGCGGTTTCATTTGCAGCAATAGTATAAGGTCCACGAACATCAACTGTTTGATTACTTGCAGGGTTATTGAATATTATAAGATTCCTAGAGTCCGGCTGGATCGATATTTTACCGCCGTCAAAATGAACAGAGCCCAACAGTGTTGAGATCATTGCAAGGAGTATCAATCCCGAAACAATAATTGGGGAGTGCATTTTAAGAAATGTTTTCAAATTTCTCATGCTGCCATCTGTTCTTGAGAAAACATTGAAAGAGATCCTTATGATCTTCACTATATAATACATGGCAATTATCACGCCAATACTCGATATCAGCACCCCAATTGTTAATGAGACGAATCTAATAAAAAATATGGCGAAAATACCTAGAGATGCCAGTGAAAGTCCCAGGATTTCCATTCTTATGTACTGTCCAAGGGAATCGATCATGGTGATCCTTCCATATGCTGTTGCACGATCAACTATCGTTCTCACTACTTCGTTTGCAACAAGATTTAACTCGGTTAATGAGGATAGAACATGTTCTATTTTCCCAATATCCACTTCCTTAACTCTCATTCCCATTACATCAGCATCTAAAACAATTCCGACGTCAACACCGTAATCATCTTCTAGTTTTATTTTATTCAAAAACGATCTTTTAGCAGCAAACTGGCCGCTAAGAGGTTGATCAAATTTAATCTCAGGAAAGAAAAAGTTCAAAAGAGGTTTTGCTGTAAGTTCTGTAACCCTGCCAGCCTCCCTCTTAAATTTGGTTTTGGTAATATCTGCTTCTCCACTCATTATAGGTGTAATAATATTGTTAACTTGAGTTTTAGTCAAATTATGTAGATCCGCATCTAAAAATACTACTATGTCTCCTTTAGAATTCTTGAAACCGGTTTTTATGGCTGCACCTTTTCCTTTATTTTTAGGGTGGTTTATTACCATTGCTCCTGCGTCCAATGCATTTTGGGCAGTGTGATCAGATGATCCATCATTAACTACAATAACCTCTTTAATGTAGTTTAAAGATTTTACAACTCCCACAACTTTAGCAACTGTTTCCTCTTCATTGTAAGCTGGGATTATCACCGAAACAGTCATTTTTTTTGGATTGCCAACTGTTTTGATGGATGATAATAACAGAATAAATATTTTAATAATCCATAACACAAGGTACACCTCATAGTTCCTTTCATATTCTATACGTGAACATGACATAAAAATATAAGTACATTTTGTTAAATTAAATTAAAAAATTTTAATAATATCCTTTTTTATTTTATAGTATTCTCAGAAACTTTATTAACTCTTCAACATATAATTTTTAGTAACATAAACATTTCTACATTTTTTTTATANNATGTAGCAGAGAAATCTATAGGTATACTGGAGATCCTGGGTATCTCATACGATGTGAGGGTAGCATCTGCACACAGAACACATGAAAAGGTTAAAAAAATAGTAGAAGAATCTACTGCAAATGGTGTTGAAGTTTTCATAGGAATTGCTGGACTTTCAGCCCACCTTCCGGGGATAATAGCAGCTAACACGTATAAACCAGTTGTGGGGGTTCCTGTATCTGTGAAACTTGGAGGGCTAGATGCACTGTTTGCAATAGTTCAAATGCCTGTTGGTGCACCTGTAGCAACGGTTGGAATAGATCGTGGGGAAAATGGTGCAATACTTGCTGCACAGATAGTGGGAATACACGATGCAGGTATCAGAACAAAACTTTCAAAGATGAGGAGAGAGTTCTTCTTTAAACTAAAGAATGATGAAGAAATGCTTGCTGAAAAATTAACTGGGAAATACTATTCCAGACACTCATTTGAAGTAGATGAACTTGAAACTACAAAAGAGGATGATCCTTTGGAATATGAGGATACAGGATATCCTGATGTTGCAGTTATAGCTGGAAGTTACTCTGATATAAAAATTGCAAAGAAAACAACTAAATTTCTCGATAAACTTAGAATTACATACACTACTAGTGTAATATCTCCAATTAGGCATCCTAAAAAATTTGAAAATTTCATGGAAGAAACAAAGGCAGTTAAATTATACATAGCTATTTCCGGATTATCTGCCCATGTAACTGGTGCTGTTGTTGGTTTCACTGAAAAACCAGTGATAGGCGTTCCATGTAACATAAGGCTTGAGGGATTAGATGCACTGCTGTCAATGGTAAACATGCCCCCTGGTGTGCCAGTTGCTACACTTGGGATAGATTCTGGGGGTAATGCAGCTATACTTGCAGCGGAAATGCTGGGAATAGGCTATGCAAATATAAAACAGGAATTGTTAGATTTTAAAAGAAATATGAACTGTCCGGGCAATTAAATCAAACATAATCACGATACAATGAAAAAAGATAATAAAAACAATGAAAATCGGTGTGAAGTAAGTGGATGTGGATGTAATGTTAACTACTTAATTCTAGGAGTGGCAGTAATATTCATTGTAATGATAGTTGCATCTACCATAAAGTAGGCCCTGATACTATTGGACAAATCAGCTTGTGAGATAATTATTTATTATGGAGTTGAATTAGATGAGAGAATTTTTAAAAACCCTTGAAAATGATTTTACGGTTATAACTATTGATGAGAAAATATCAACCAAATATGAAGTTTCTAAAATATTAAAGGAACATAATAATGAAGTTGTAATCTTTAACAACATTAAAGAAAGTGATATGAGTATAATTTCGGGTATTTGTAACACAAGGGAAAAAATAGCACGTTCCATATCTTCAACAGTGCCTGAAATCACATCAAGGATAATTCAGGCTACAGAAAATCCAACAAGGATTGAGAAGATAGAGACAACTCAAAAATCTTTTAAAACTTCCATGAAGGCAGATCTTACTAAACTGCCGGTTCCAACCTTCTACAAAAAAGATGGAGGGGCCTATTTGACTGCAGGGGTAATAATAGCGAAGGATCCTGAAACAGGGGTCAGAAATGCTTCAATACATAGGATGCTTGTTAAAGGTAAAGACAGTTTAGGAGTTAGGATCGTCCCAAGAAACCTCTACACTTACTATAAAAAAGCTGAAGAATTGGATGAACCGCTAGAAATTGCAATTGCAATAGGAATGAATCCTGCAACACTTCTTGCTTCATGTACATCGATACCAATTACAGCGGATGAACTTGAGGTTGCTAATTCTTTCCACAATGGGGAAATGAAGCTGATTCAATGCGATACCGTCGATCTCGAAGTCCCCGATTGTGAAATACTCCTTGAAGGTCAGATAATTCCTCATGAAAGAGATTCTGAGGGTCCTTTTGTTGATTTAACCGATACTTATGATGTTATAAGGCAGGAACCTGTAATAAAGGTCGAAAAGATGCACTATAAAAATAAACCACTTTATCATGCTATAATGCCTGCAGGAAACGAACATAAACTGCTACAAGGTTTGCCTCAAGAACCAAGAATATATAAGGCGGTTCAAAATACGGTTCCAACGGTAAAAAATGTAGTTTTAACAGAAGGAGGTTGTTGTTGGCTCCATGCAGCAATTTCAATTCAAAAACAGACACCAGGTGATGGAAAAAATGTTATTATGGCGGCTCTTGCAGCACATCCTTCATTAAAACATTGTGTGGTTGTTGATGAAGATATAGATATTTTCAATGGCGACGATATTGAATATGCTATTGCAACACGAGTTAAAGGAGATGAAGATATTCTAATCGTACCCGGGGCCAGGGGATCATCACTCGATCCACGTGCAACTCCTGTTGGAACAACAACAAAAGTAGGTGTTGATGCAACCAAATTATTAGATAAAAAAGAGAAATTTGAAAGGGTCAGTAAAACCCTAGATTAAATTAATTTCTCAATTATCTTATTTTAAAAATAATAGCTGGGACTCAAATCATACGATTATATCTGCTTTAGTTCCACATTTTGGACATTTTTTATTCGTTTTAATATTATCTGCCATAATCTGATACCCATCTCGTTCAACGAGGACTTCTCCACAGTTGTGGCAGTAAGTGTTTTCTCCTGTACTAGAAGGTACATTTCCAATGTAAACATATTTCATGCCAGCTTCCTTAGCAATTCTATATGCTTTCTCAAGATCTGCAACTGCTGTGGGTGGTACATTTTTCAATTCATAATATGGGAAAAATCTTGTAAAGTGCAATGGCACATCGACACCAACCTCTTCTACCATAAATTTTACAAGGGATTCTATATTCTTCTCAGAGTCATTATAACCTGGTATCATCAAATTGGTAATTTCAAGATGTATCTTTTTATCGTAGATTCGTTTAATGTTGTCAAGAACTGGTTGCATTCTTGCATCGCAGAGTTCTTTGTAGAATTGTTCTGAAATCCCTTTTAGATCAACATTAGCAGCATCAAGATATGGGCCTATCATATCAAGTGATTCTTTGGTCATATACCCATTAGTTACATAGATGCTTTTTAAACCGTTATCCTTTGCAAGTTTAGCAGAATCAATTGTATACTCCAACCACATGGTTGGCTCGTTGTATGTCCATGCAATTGATTTACATTTATATTCTTCTGCAAGTTTTACAGCATCTTCGGGCAATATTTCACGTAGGGAAACCTCATCCAGTTCCGCTTGTGATATGTTCCAGTTCTGGCAGTGTTTACATCGGAAGTTACACCCAACAGATCCTAGGGATAGAACAGTTGAACCGGGATAAAAATTGAATAAAGGTTTCTTTTCTATTGGATCTACTGCTACTGAAGATGCAGCCGCATAGTTCAATGTGTAAAGTTTTCCATCGATATTCTCACGCATATCACAAAATCCTTTTTTATGATCTGAGATTACACATCTTCTTTCACATACCTTACAATTCAATGAGTTACCTAATTTGTCGTATAAAATAGCTTCTTTTTTCAATTTTAACACCAAAATCGTTCATTTTTAGATAGAACTCTATTTATAATATTTCTATTAATTTTTTTATGAATATTTATGTGTCACTTTAAGTGGTCATAACCCTTTGGTGTTAATATATTTGTATTCCCTTCCTTATCTACCATCTTGATCATTCCAGATGAATCAATGGATCCGATTTTGTAGAGGTTAATTTTGGATTTTAGATCTAGAAAAAGATCGGGTTTAACACTGAAAACAAGTTCGAAATCTTCCCCATATGCAAGGGCCATTTCTAATGGATCATCTTCAGATATATTGGCTATATCAAAGACAGATTTTGGTATGGGAAGATCTTCTTGATTTAATACTATTCCAATACCCTCTTCACATGCATTAATCATCTCACCCAACTCACTTAGAAGACCATCAGTTATATCCGTAGCAGAAGTTACTGAACCAGAATTTGCCAATATAATCCCAATATCCAGTTTAGCTTCAGGTTGGAGGGCGTGTTTAATTACCATATCTCTAGTATCTGTATTAAGATTATCAAATTTATGTGATGCATCTATTAAAACTTTAAATCCTGCAGCTGCTAGTCCAAGTGGTCCTGTAACAGCTAAAATATCTCCTGGACGTGCTCCATGTCTCATCAGGACATCTTCTTTTTTCACGATACCCAAACATGTACCACAAAGTGTTAATTCCTTCGCTTCATTGGTATCGCCACCTATTAATGACATATTGTACTTTTTACATGCATTCAGTATTCCATCAATTATTTGATCAAATTCTGATAACTTCATGTTCCGGGGTAGGCCCATTGAGATCAGTATACCTATTGCTTCAGCACCCATGGCAGCTAAATCGCTCACATTTACAGCTACTACCTTTTGACCGATCTGATATGGACTCATTTCATTAGGAAAATGTGTGTATGCCATTAACATGTCGGAACATGTTACTAAATAATTTTTTCCAATATCAATAAGAGCTGCATCGTCAGAAAAGCTTTTAATTGAAAGTTCATCTAAAAAAAGAGAATTGATCCCGGGATTTTGACTTTTTGATAAAAGTCTTTTTATTAGGTTTTTTTCCCCGAGATCAGAAACTTTATCTATGTTAGAGGGCATCATTAACCCTGTCGTTTATTATGGCTGCGATCCTTCTATCAGCGCCTAAAGGTTCTGTGTAGATAATCTCACCTTTAAAATCAATTTTAACTTCATTTTCATCTTCATGGCTGTGCCCATGACTGTGGTTGTGTTCACCATCTCCGTGTCCATTGTTGAGTCCCAGAATTCTTGGTATATCTTCTGTTGTATGGACACCGTGGGCGAGGAAAACTGGTGTTACAATGATTGTTTCGGCACCCTGTTGTGCAAGACTATTAATTGCCTCGGGTATAGATGGTTTTGACATGTTCATAAAACCTACTGCAACAAGACGGCCTTCATCTTCCCGGTACATGTCAGCAATCTGACTCACAACATCTTTTCCATAGGGTAATCGGCTTCCATGTCCAACTAACAACACACCAATCTTAGTTTTTGAGCTTGAATTTGTATCCATATGATATCACTCCGGCTTCGCCTTCTTCTTTGATTTTTCTAAATACCATCTCTACATCGTCGCCTATTTCTACCATGTCAGGATCACAGTCTACGA
>PLTK01000216.1 GCA_003164415.1 Methanobacterium sp.
GTCGTTTCCTTCGCCCCCGTTTTTCAATTTTTTTTGAGGGAATGAAAAGGGTTTCTCCAATTCGGTTTTCGAGATCTTTAGAAAATTTTCCAAAAACTTTTACCGAGATATATTGGCCTTTTGTGGGACCAAATACATCGTAAACTGTGCCAAATTTTTTATTGTCCTTTGTAAAAACAGGTAGACCAAAACCTGGGGTTTGATCCGATTTCAAGATGACTCTACTTCTATTCGAGATGTGCGATACTTTACCTAGTTGTTTCATTACGTAGCCCTCAACCGAAAGTTTTATATAATAATTATTGTCGCTATTACTAATATAAAAAGTTTTCGATAGTTTTAAAAGGAGTATTTCGAAGTATATTTTATTACATATCCTTTATAATAGCTGTAATTACATTAGGAAGAGTTTGCGCCCATTTTATTCAGAAGCTTCCCATAGTAAACTGTTGTGATCGCACCAACTATAGTAGGCATTAAATAGCTTATAAGCCGATCAATAAGACTTGCAGCAAGAACAATGTCTGCTGGAACACCTACAACTAAAAAAAGACCAACCATGGTGGCTTCACGAAGTCCTAAAGCACCGGGGATTGTTGGAAGTATTGTTATCAAAATTCCAATGGTGTAAATGATTATCATAGGTACCAGCGGTGGGAAAGATCCAACTGCAACAAAACACAGGTACATCCTTAACATATCAGTACCCCACATCATAAAAGAAATAGAAAGTCCCAGTGTGAACATCTGTTTATCCTGAAGAACAGTTGCAAAACCTGTTGAAAACCTTCCAACGTAGAAAGAAATTTGTTCCGTAACATAATGTAATGTAATTTCTTTTTTTGTAATCCTTACAAAAATTGGTAATAACGATTTAGCCAGTGATAATAATAATTTTTCGGCTATGTCCCTTTTCACACCCACGTATATCAAAATTCCAAAGAAACCCATGATAATTATGATAAGTAGGCTTATGAGGAGCGTTTCAAAAAAAGGAAGGTGCCAAGTAGATATCATATAAACTGCAAAGCCCGATACCAGTACAAATGGAAAGAACTCAAATACCCTATCTGCACTAGCAGATACAAAAGCTAGATCGAAGGAAATTCCCTCAAATTTGCTCAGGAGATATGCACGCATTGGTTCCCCACCTGCAGCTCCGGGTGTTAAGTTATTACCAAACAGACTAGTAAACATCATGACAAAAAGAGTACTAAAACCGGGGGATTTGTCAATAACATCCAAAATAAGCGACCAACGCTTGGTCCACATCCCAATGATAACTACTTCTAAAAGTAAAGCAACAATGATTATTTCGGGATCAGATCTCTTCAGTACATTAAGTATGTCTTGTAATCCCACAGCAATGGATATTGCAAATATTATAAATCCACCTATTATCAGCGTGAATATTATTTTCCACTTATGCTCGCGAATTAAATCAGAGGTGGTCTGCATCTTAAAAAATATAGTATGAGTAACATATCAACTTATCTATCCTATCGCAATAAAAAGAGTTGAACGAAATTATAATTATCAACTTTAAAAAAAATCATGATTTTATTTATTATTCCCTAATATGTCTAAAAATGATTCACCATGGTTTAACTGACTTGCTATATGGTCTTCATTATATAATATTTTATTTGCCTCTTCTAAAACATTATCAATAACATCAACAGGGATGCTGACAACTCCACATTCATCTCCCATTATTAAGTCACCAGGATTTACTGTGGTACGTCCGCAGATCACGGGGATATTGACTTCTCCTTCCCCAATTGGATTTCCAGCATTTGGAACTATTGCTCTTGAAAAAACCGGATAATCTAATTCTTTAATGCCCACAATATCTCTACAAGCACCATAAATAACAGTACCTAAAATGCCCTGTTTTTTTGCAGCAGTGGATGCCATTTCTCCCCAAACCGCAGGATCATCTCTATCACAACTAATAACAAGAACATCCCCCTTTTTTGATTTGTATATGCCATTAATGACCGTTCCCCAATCATTAGCCGATGTTTTTACAGTTGTGGCATTTCCAAAAATTTTAAAACTATTTTTAACGGGTTTTGTTCCAACAAGGACACCATTTTGTCCCGTAACTTTCCTCAAAGCATCAGATAGTTGTGAGGTGGTGATACCTAGACTTAGACTCTTCTGTTTATTTGATCCTTGAGAATATTGTTTTAAAAAATTAGCAGGAGAAAGTTTCTCCCTATTAAGTTCTCCCTTATTATCCATAAAATTCAGTCCTGTGGTGTTGTAACTTCTTCAATTAGTTGTTTTCCTGCAACTACTTCATCAACACTATGAATTGATCCACCATATTCTTCTATTGCTTTGGTGATTTCATCAAAGTCCAAATCGTTACCCTGCATTGTCACTTTGATATTTTCAGTTTCCTTATCTATTTCCATAAGTGTTATGTTGACTCCGTCAACTCCATTTAATTCACTTAAATACTTAGCAAATGAAGGAATTATAGGTTCATGAGGTTTCAATATATCTAGAACTATCCTTATTAGGCCTTTTGCCACGTTTATATCCTCCAATTTTTTTAAAGTTACTATACATTTTATGCTTTTAAAATATGATATAAATATAACTTTTCTTTAAAATATTTAAACTTTACATAGTTGATAAATTACCATCTATAATAATGGTTTTGATTAACTTTTATTGGATTAATATAAAATATTTTTAATTTTAAAAATTAAAATTCTAAAATTAATAATTAGTTATGATCCTAATTGGACTGATATCCTTCAAAAATTAAGGAAACTGCATTCCATCATAACTATCCAAATAACTTCAATTTTATATATTAGTTTAGTTATAATATTTTGTAGATACTTATTCAACATCATAAAAAAGGCTTACAAATGAGTTTTAAAAAATTGTCTTGTATTATAGAGGAACTTAAGATCTGCGCAGAACAAGGAATGCCCATACTTATTGAGGGGAAAAAAGACGAAATTGCTTTGAAAAAACTTGGTATAAATGGTAATTTCATAAAAGTTTCAGGTTCCGGACTAAAATTATTTGAAGTAGCGGAAATTGCTGTAGAATCGTCCTCCAAAGTTATTATACTTACCGACTTTGATAAGAAAGGTATAACACTTGCTAAACGACTTGCCGAAGATATACAAAGTTTGGGCTGTTATCCCAACCTTGAAATAAGACGTAAGATTATGGGTTTGACCCGTAGGTTTATTAAGGATATTGAGAGCCTCCCAAGACATATGACACAATTAGAACTCGAAGAACGCCCAACTGATGTTAATGGTAATTATTATCATCAGCATTTCTATTCCAGATACTGATGCCTAATGGCATGATATACCAATATCATTACAAGTATCTAATACAAGAGGGAGGCCCAAAAATGGGAAAAGAAGAGATTAGTACAACTAAATATCTTATTCACGCTCAGATTAATGCTAACGGTATTGTTGAAAAACCCGACGTAGTGGGGGCAATTTTTGGACAGACAGAAGGACTTTTAAGTAATGACCTAGATTTAAGGGAATTACAAAAAACCGGCCGAATAGGCAGGATTAAAGTAAATATAAATTCAAAGGCTGGAAGATCCAAAGGTGAGATAGTAATACCATCAAGTCTCGATAGGGTTGAGACAGCCATATTAGCAGCATCATTAGAAACCATAAACCGGGTAGGACCTTGTGAGGCATACATACAAGTATCAAAGGTTGAAGATGTCAGGGCAGTTAAAAGAAGAAAAGTAGTCGACAGGGCAAAAGAACTCTACAAAGGAATGATGGAAGAAGTAACTCCGGAAAGCCTGAAAATGATAGAGGAAGTCAAAGAAGCTATGAGAATACATGAAATTGCCGAATACGGCGATGAAAGACTCCCAGCAGGCCCTAATGTCATATCATCCGATGCAATACTGGTAGTCGAAGGCAGAGCAGATGTTCTAAATCTCCTGAGATACGGTGTGAAGAATTCAATAGCAGTTGAGGGTGTTAGCGTACCGAAAACTGTTGCAGAACTTACTAAACACAAAACAGTCACAGCGTTCCTTGATGGGGATAGGGGTGGAGATCTCATATTAAAAGAATTGCTACAAGTAGGGGAAGTTGATT
>PLTK01000169.1 GCA_003164415.1 Methanobacterium sp.
CCAACGTTACAGCTTTAGCATTTGGAGGTGGAAAACCTCTGGATTTTAACCATGAATTCAGTGACGGCCGAAGAATACTAGGAAACGGAGTAACATGGAGAGGGACCATTATAGGTACTATTATTGGGACCTTAGTGGGAGTTGCACAGAGCATAATTACAGGAGATATTATACAAGGATTTTTATTGGGTCTTACTCTTGGTGGAGGAGCATTAATAGGTGATGCTTGTGGAAGTTTTATTAAAAGGCGTTTAAAACTTGAAAGTGGAAGACCAGCTCCAATTTTAGACCAGTTAGACTTTGTTGTAGGCGCACTCGTATTTGCATCCTTTATTGTTGTTATACCTGTTGAAATGATTGTGATTATACTCGTGATTAGTGTATTTCTACATCTTGGAGCTAACATTATTGCGTATTTATTGGGCATAAAAAAAGTATGGTACTGAATCTAGAAAAAATTTAAATCCTAATAATCTTAAAAATTTTATAAATTAAAAATTTAAGTAAAAATATTAACAGTTTAATGGTTATCTGGATAAAAAATATAATTCTAATATTATTTTTTTCTTTTATGCTATTTTTTTCTTTTATATCAAATAAATCATTTAATTAGTTGATTTTTTATTATTATTTCTAATGAACTGTTCCATTAAAATTGCTGTTCCAACAGCCGGGGCAACTGTACAGTCCTCTTTTTCCAGTAGCTTATTCATTCCAATATATTCAAGACCAGCTAGTTCACATACCCTAGCACCTAAAATATCCATTCCAAGGCCTGTGGTGACAACTTTTGATAGATTATTCCCTTCAGAAACTTCTAAAAGGGCTTCAGAAATCTTTGAAACTTGTGCTGAATATATGTATTCTGCCATTGATTTAATTTCATCTGGACTTAACACATCCATGTCTCCACATACAACCCTTGATAATCTTCTCATAGATTCTTCAACGGATTTTCCAGCACCATCCATAGTATCACAACTATATTCTTCTTCATTGATGTTTCCAAGTATCATCTGAATATCAGCTGTAACAGCAAACAGTTCTGAAGCTATTCTTAACAATGCCCCATCCATTGGTATTTTTTCAATTAATGCAGCAACGTTGGTTCTTAAAGTACCGCTGTAAACCAATTCTCCAGTTTTTAATCTTTCAAGGTCAGATCTACCAACAGCACATTCTTTACCATTTTTAATGGGAATAATATCTGTTGTTGTACTTCCAATATCTATCAATATACAGTTTTGATCTATTTTTGCTGCAAGAGGTGCTGTTGCAATCCAATTAGCTGCTGCAACTATCATTGGATTATCCAGTACTTTTGACAATTCTATTATCCCATCAAGACCTACAAATCCTACCGGTACATTAAATGTATCATATGACTTTTTTGAAATATCAATAACACCCTCTTTCTTTGTTTTATATGCATCAACAAGTTCAGCTGTCATTGAAACCCCTACTCCATCAATTTGATCGACACCTGTTCCTAGAAGTTCGATTAAAGCATCTGATAGTTCATCATTTTTCATCCACATGGGTAGATAAACAAAATCTGTTTCAACCTCAATTATATTACCGGATTCATCAAAATCAACCACAGCAACATCTGTATTTGCCCCACCTATATCAAAACCTGCGATTTTCATTTTAAAACACTGATCCTGAGGGTTTTACCCTCTTTATAAAAGTTTATACTTCCATTTAATGTTATTTCACATGGCAGTTCCCCTTGAACAGATTTTATTATGGCTTCTCCTAGGTTGAAGTTAATGATCTTTCTGAGAGCAACATAGGCCGTTGTTATTCTTGAGTTGATCTCGACTATGTGGACACCATTACCATCTTCGTCAAGTATCATATCCACACCAACATAGCCCCTAATCCCGCCAATTGATTCAATAACATTTTTTGCTGTTTCCATTGCAAGCTCCGAGAGTCTATGTTTAAATGGAACATTTCCCCCACAATATTCTATTTCACCAGAATTCAAACCAATATATTGGAAGTTCAAGCTTAAAGGAACTGCTGTATCACCATTACATAACAGGCTTACACTGACACTGACACCTATAACATAATCCTGGACAATGCAGTATGGAAGTTGGGTAAGGCCATGAATATGATCCTTGGCGGTTAAAAATTCTTTTAATGAGTTCACAACCATAACCCCTGAACATGAAACACCATCAGCGGGTTTAACAACTTTTGATAGACCATTTTTCATATGGGACTTGTAATATTCATACTGTTTCCCAGATTTTTGATTTAAATCCTTGAAATATAGCTTTTCGGTTTTTATTATCGGAAATTTATCCTTTAAAGCATTGTAAGTTTCAAATTTATTAGTTGTTAACTTAACAGCTATTGAACTTGACCCTAAAACTGTAACAACTTGCTCCTCAATTATTGATGTGAGATCATGGAGTAGATTGTTCTCTTCGGGCGCAATGGGAAGGCATGCATCATAATTTTGAATGTTGTTTTTAAGCCATTCACCGAGGTCTCCGTTGACAGTCACAGGAATGGATTGGGTGTCCATTATTTGGGAATCATCAGAAATTAAATGATATGTTTTAAAATCTTTTAGATCTTCTAAAAGTCCATAGAGCATTGCATGGCCCTCTGCTATAAACGATGGATCATCTGATCCAGTTGCAGTTGCAAATTCAAAAACAAGTATTTTCATTTACTTTCTCCAATATCAGATATTTTATATTACCAATATTTCACTGTTTTTCATTGGAATATAAATCAGATAAACCTTTGCATGAATTAAATGATAAAATATTAAATATTTGATAAATAATAACAATATTCAACTATCTGTCTTAAATCTATTTATAAGTACATTTCTACCTTTAAGATTTAAATTGGGATGGGGAAATTTGATTTCATTATCAATAAATATCATGTTAACGGTTGAACCAGAATATTTTTCTTCATATTCCGATACAGTAATATTTTCCTGAATTTTCAGGACTTCACGGCCAACAAAACTTTTAACTTGTTCAGGCAATTTAATATCAAATTTATCATTTTCATACTCATTTATAATTGCTTTTAAAATATTTTTTGATGATTGGCCATTACCATAGGGATTCCTGGCATTTTTCATTTTCTGGTAGAGTGTGGAGTCTGTTGATATCCTTTTGTAGGTATCTACTATTACATCTTTATCTGTACCTACAAGAACATTTCCACCGGCTTTAACAGTTTCAGGTCTCTCTGTATTATAACGCAGGGTTATACAGGGAATATTAAGTGTTATGGCTTCTTCTTGTAATCCTCCAGAGTCGGTCATAACAAATTTTGATTTAGAAATAAGCAGTAGAAAATCAAGATATCCTAATGGTTTAATTAGTTTGATATGCGGAGCTTCTTCGAGTTTATCATAAAATTTGAATTTTTTAAGTGTCTTAACTGTTCTTGGATGAACAGGAAATACTACCGTGATATTATTAAGCTCCAGAAGTGCATCCACTATATTTTTAAGTCTTTTAGGGTCGTCAACATTCTCTGCCCTGTGAATTGTAAGTATCAAAATGTCATCTGGGATTTTAAGTTCATTTAAAATGTTGGATTCATTTTCTGCAATTTTTAAATGCCTATTACATGCATCAACAATTGTGTTTCCTGTTACATATATTTCATGGGGGTTAATATTTTCAAATAACAGGTTTATTGCAGATTCTTCTGTTGGAACAAAGAATATGTTTGAACAAATATCTGCTATCTGCCGGTTTATCTCTTCGGGCATGGTTTTATCATAGGATCTTAAACCTGCCTCCACATGCCCAACTGCCATATGCAACTTGGAAGCTGTTAAAGCACCGGCAAGAACTGCATTGGTGTCACCCTGAACCATTATAATATCGGGTTTTTCTTTTATCAATACATCCTCTATACTTTCCATCATAGTAGCGGTCTGTTTTCCATGGGAGTTTGAACCCACACCAATATTGTAGTCGGGTTTTTTAATCTTTAAATCTTGGAAGAACTGCTGGGACATTACATGATCGTAATGCTGTCCAGTATGAATTAAAATAGAGTCAATTCCCATCTTTTCCATTTCATCTAAAACAGGAGCCATTTTAATTATTTCTGGTCTTGTACCAATTACAGTTGCAATCTTCATAATAAAAACTCCATAATAAATATAAAATTAAGGATAGTATAAAAATAAAATGAGTTTAAGTTTTATTAATAGTTGTTATACAGAAATATTTAGGGTCTCCTTCTTTGGGCTCGATACTCGTCTACAAGTTTTAGGAGATTTTTATTATTTTCCTGTTCCCTCTGAAGGTTTACATGCTCTTTCCATTTTTCAATTTCCATTTTGAAATCCTTGGAATTTACAAGATAAAATTCAGCCATAGAAGTCATTTTAACCCTGTTTGCAGGTATTAATGGAACCATATTCTCTTCAAATATATTTTCTGCAGGATCAGATATTTTATCCATAGTGATAACGGCTTTAACACCTAAATTAATTATCATTGAGGCTGTTTGTGATCCACCACCTTCAGAATTTTTAAGAAGAACAATATCATCCGTTCTAATTTCCCATTTGTCACAAGCTTCCCTTATACCCTCTTTTGTAAAGAATTCGATAATCTTTACTGGTAAATTATTTCCAGATATTTTTAAAGGTTTTATCTCGGTTAATGACCTTAATTCTTCTTCTAATTGTATCCTTCTAGATTTTTCTTCGTTGTATTTTTCTTGTATACGTTTAATTATTGCAATTTTAGATGAGACTTCCTTCTCTTGAAGGATTTTTTTGGTGTAGTTGTTGTGAAGTTTATCTGCCTTGGATTGGAGTTTAGAAATTTCAGCCTTATAATAACGATTATCTTCCTCTAAAAGTATATTTTTTCTCTTTAAATTGTCAATATATCTTTTTTGAGACTTTAATTTATGTTTCAATTTGGATATTACCACGTCATCATAATCTGTTCTACCAATGTTTTTGTGTGTATTATCAGTAGTTGATTCAACGCTGTTCATTCCAGTGCCAACAGAGATTATACCCTGCTTAGATACATTAATAATATCTAAATTATTATCTGAACCTTTTAAAATAGTATTTTCTTTAGTGATATCTTCAGATATTTGTTTTATAGCATTACTTATCGATACACCATTTATAACCAACATCTTTACGGATTCAATTGCTCTATCATCCAGTTCTGCCTTTTCAGCACGTTTTGTTATCTGTTGAAATTTATTATAATGATCACGATATGTTTTTACTGCTGCTGCCAGTGCATCCCTCTCGTGTGCATTTTTGGAAATTTCAAGGGATTTATTGTTATCATATTGTAGATATGAATCAACAATATCGATCTTAGATTCAATTGACATGCATTTGTAAGGAGACCATATCTTAGAATTTAAAATTGTTGCAAGTTTTTTAACGGTTTTTGGTATTGGATATACATCTGTTGCAACCAAAACCGTATTTCCATATTTTATTATATGGCTAATTATTTCAGAACGCCGTATTTCCTTACAGCTTACCAATGATATCAAGTTTCCATTGAGGTCCAGTATAGCTATTCCAACTGTGAGCCCCGGGTCAAATCCGACTATTATTCCTCTATGGGAATTATTGGTCCTATCTGATTTTAAAAATAAATCTGAACCGTTCATACCTTCTAAACTAACATTTCTATAAACCAGGTGATTTCCTCCATCTGGGTAATTTTATGCTAATTATATGTAATCTATGGTCTTCATAATATTTATGGTTTGCATGGGAATTTTAGGGAAGTTTTAAAAACTTAATCATTTCCTCTTCTGCTGCAGCAATAGTTCTTCTTGTAATATATTCCTCTTTAATTGTTTTAAAGAAATTATTTTTAGCATATCTATCGAATATAAAATCGATATCCTCATAATTTACATCCATTAATATGAGTCCTTCTGGAGGTACAGGAGTAATTGAAGCTGAAATATCGGGATTTAAAAGTAATTTTATATCTTCTTCATCCATTTTCCCTGCACCAACCATTGTAATCACCCGAACCATCTTTCTAACCATATTCCACAGGAAACTTTGACCAACCACATCAATGACCGTGAACATCTTGTCTTGCGAAATATTCATCTCCTTGATAAATCTTATAGGTGTCCGTTCACATCTTTTTGTAAAGTTTTGAAAGTTATTTACACCTTCAAATATTTTAGAAGCATTCTGCATTTTTTTTAAATCTAAAACTGTGTTACTATGTGGATCCTTGAAAAAAACGTATCTATAATATCTATAATTAGCATATCGTGGCTTGAAATTATCTGGAACTTCGGCTTTGGCTATAATCTGAATACTTGAGGGCAAATAATAATTAATCTGATTAATAGTTGCTTCAGAATCTGGTTTAAGTGATACAACATTTCCAAGTGAATGAACTCCCCTATCTGTCCTGCCAGCAATTGAATATCCGGATCTGTTGGGATCATCCGTTATTCCTGATTTTTTAAATGCCCTTAAAAGTTCTCCCTCTACTGTGGGAAAGTTTGGCTGTCTTTGAAACCCATAAAAGGGTGTGCCGATGTAAGCCAATTTAAATGCTGTTTTAACCATCTGAAACCTCGTGAGTGAATTTGATTTCCAAATTATGTAAAATTCTTTTAAATAAATATTTCAAACTCATTACAAATATAATTCATATATTAACATAAAAACATCTATTTATTACCAAATATTCAAATTCTTTAATTTGTCGATAATATTTCCTCTTTTGCCTTCTTGGCATCTTCATAATTAGGATCCAATTTCAAAGCCTTATTAAAGCATTCCAATGCTTCTTGGGTCTCTTTAAGTTTTTGATGAGCTTTCCCTTTATTATACTGTATTTCATAATCTTCTGGGTTGATTTGAACAGCTTTTTGGTAGTATTTAATTGCTTCTTCAGGTTTTCCTAATTCCTCAATGATAAATCCCTTACTATCTAATATATGCTCATTTTCGGTTACTAATTTCAGTGCTTTATCTATACATTTAAGAGCTTTATCATATTTTTTGATTTTTGCTAATGGGTAACCTTTATTATTCAATGTTTCAGCATCATCAGAATATTTTCTCAATATCCTATCATGACATTTAATTGCTTCTTTGTAGTTCCTTAATTGACCAGAAGCAAGTCCTTTGATTCTAAAAGCTTTATAATTATTTTTTGATGATTTTAAAGCTTTATCATCGTATTCTATTGCCCCATCATACATTTTAAGAGAATATAAAACCTGGGCTTTAATACGATTTCTAGTATAATTAATAGTTGATCTTACAAAGAACTTTTTAAACCCTAATTTTATATCTAGTGCATTGTTCACACTTTTTCTAATGCTTCATATTTATTAAGCAATAAAAAAGTTTGAGCTTTATATGACCATACAGTAGCATTATTAGGGTATAATTTTAATAAATTGTCAAAATAATCCAATGCTTCATCATATTTATTATCCTCAATAAATTCAATGCCCCTATTAACTATTGAAAATTCCCCCTATATGCAAGGAACAATATAACAAAATAAAACACTATACTTGAGTTAATATTCCCATTTCATTATTTTTAATCCTAATTTTTTATTATTTTAAACCGTGCTAATAACTTTAATAATATCCAACAGCTCTTTATATCTCATGATATATTCAATTATTGCTATTAATTATGTTTGATATACTAACATTCATTTATTCAAGAAGATTAATAAACAGTATAGAAATAATTTCATAACAAGTAGAACACCAAATTAACAGTTATCAGGGATACTATGACCGAACAAATTGTTATTTCAGATAAAAAATGGGGATATATCAGTGTATTTACTGCAACAATCCTCTATGGTATTTGGAATACTTTTAGCAAAATTTTACTCCAAGATCTTGATCCACTAGCACTTTCAGCGCTTGTTTACTGTATAGCTGGTATTTTCCTGTTTGCTGTTCGTTTTTCGGGATTTAACAATAAGTTAATGGGAATGCTCGATTCCAAGTCCGAGGCCGAGACCCATATGTCACGGAAGGATTATCTGGTACTCATAATAACCTCATTAGCAGGTTCGGTAATTGCACCGGTTGTATATTTAACAGGATTAAATCAGATAACAGCTGTCAGTGCATCACTTTTATTGAATGCCGAAGTACTTTTCATTATAATAATAGGAATCCTGGTTTTAAATGAAAGATTTCAAAAAAAAGAGGGAATAGGTTTAATTCTCCTATTAATTGGTACTGTTTTTCTAGCAACTAATGGAAATCTGCATGAATTTTCTGTATCCGAAAACCTAGGAACTTTGCTAGTGATTGTTGCTGCATTTTTCTGGAGTATAGACACAACTATGAGCAAATTTTTAAGTAATAAAAGAGATCTGCTAGGAGTTAGTGCTTTAAAATGTTCCATTGGCGGAATTATACTATTAATATTATCGCTGATGCTTGGTTTGAATCTTAAAATACCATTAGACCATCTGCCATATCTACTTTTTATAGGGCTGGTGAGTATAGGATTTTCGTTTGTAATGATCTACTATGCAATAAGGAAAATTGGCTCGTTAAGGACAGGATCAATATTTCCATTCACATCCCTATTCGGGGCATTCATAGCATTTATAGTTCTTGGTGAACCATTCACATATGAAGAGTTAGGATTTGGTCTTTTAATGCTATTAGGAGTATTTATTATCTACAGGTATCAAAAGGAATAGTAGAGAATTTATGTTAAACTATTAATCTATAAAAACCAATCATTTATATAAAAAAATGGGGTAGATGCTTAAAATGTATGTTATACCAGCAGTGGATATTAAAAACGGTAAATGTGTACAGTTAGTTCAGGGTAAACCCGGAACAGAACAGATAATTATTGAAAATCCTGAGGTAGTAGCTCAAGAATGGGAAAGTAAAGGTGCAGAAATATTACACGTAATAAACCTTGATGGAGCCTTCGGCAACACCTCTAATAATTTAGAAATAATTAAAAAAATTATTAAAACCGTTTCAATACCCGTGCAGTTAGGTGGAGGTATAAGAACAGTGACAGATGCTTCTAATCTCCTGGATATAGGTGTTGAAAAGGTTATTTTAGGCACCATGGCCGTTGAAAATCCGGAGAATATATCGGAAATTTCAAAGGAATATGGGAGTAAAAGAACCATAGTGGCCTTGGATAGTAGGGATGGTAAAGTTGTTGTTAAGGGCTGGACAGAGAAAACCGAAAAAAAAGCACCGGAATTAGGTGTTTCATTAGAGAATAAAGGTGCTGGGGGCATACTATTTACAAATGTTGATGTTGAAGGGATGATGAGTGGATTCAATATGGACCCGCTTAACGAACTTTTAAGTGCTGTGGATATACCGGTAATTTATTCCGGCGGAGTTACATCACTTGATGATGTTAAAAAATTGAGTGAAACCGAGACTTATGGGGTTGTGATTGGCTCTGCACTTTACAAAGGTAAAATAAACTTTGAAGACACACTTAAATACCAATCTTTTTGAATCCATTTTTTTTGTATAATTTTTAGTAAATATGATAAAATACCAGAATTAGTTGTATTAATCTGATTAAATCAAACTATTATTAAAATATTCGATTTAATATTGTATTGCCGCCCACTGATAATTTTTTATCTAATAAAAGGTATTAAATTCCTTAAATATATTTTTAAAAGTTTAGTTATTAATGATTTTATTATTGAAAACATCTGTTAATTAAAAATTAAATTAATTCTATATTTAATAAAAGAAATTGTAACTATGTTGATATTAACCTTTTAATTTTTTCGGAAAATTTATTATTAATTTATAATATAAGAGTAGTATAGAAAATATTATTAGATAATCCGGTGGATAAAATGGATGAAAATTATGAAAGAGCCAAAAAAAGAGTAAATCAATTAAAAGGTTTTTATACGAATCTAATTGTTTATATAGTAGTTATCATATTCCTTGCAGTAGTTAATTATTTAACATCCCCGGGAATCTGGTGGTTTTTGATTGTAGCATTGATTTGGGGGATTTTTGTTGCTGCTCAGGGGATATCGGTGTATAGAAAACGTGGATTATTTTCTAAAGAATGGGAAGATAGAAAGATTAAAGAGTATATGGAAGAAGATGACAAATAAAAATTTGTAAACAGTACAAAAAATCGCCAAAATTTATTTCATATCTCTTTAACTTTGATATCTTCATAAATGTTGATTTTTAATTAATTTTGGTGAAATCACTATTTTAAACACCACATATATTTAACTATTTTTCCCATTTTATTTTAGTATTATGGTCCCATTAATGCCCTGAAATGGTCAGGATTAACTATATTATTAAAATAGAACTGTATCAGGTTATTATTTACCTTGCAAATCTTTCAATTAAACTTATCAAACTATTAATAATGCCGGATAAAGGTCCTAATCTACTACTGACTTTGTACAACATCCTAACATCTTCGAATTTTAATCCACCAATAACTGAGAGAATTGCAAGATATACAAATGGTGATAAGATCAATGCCACAATTAAATATAATTTTGTCTGTGGAAATGTTAAGAAAACCGCACCCATAGCAATTGAAGCTATAATAATCTTTCCAAATTCAACAATTGGCAGAGTTACCCTCGCAAGTCTTAAAGTTCTCCACATCAATACAGACATTAAAACAAGTGCTGCAACTGTTGTGGCAATGGCTCCACCGTTAATACCGATAGCCGGTACAAGAATTATGCTCAGCACAATATTGATTACAGTTCCCAAGATCAGGACATACATTGGAAGTTTGGGCCTTCCAAGTCCCTGAGCAATGCTTGAAGAAATAGTATATAATGTAAAGAAAAGCATTCCAGCCGCAAGTATCTGTAAAGATACAGTTCCAGGGAGATATGCAGTCCCAAATAGGATACTTATAATCGGTGCTGCAAATACAATTGTTCCAACACATAGGGGCATAACAATGAATGAAACATAACGGTACGACTGTAAAACATATGTTTTTAAAAGATTATGGTCGTTAAGACTCATAGCCTCGGCAGCAGCTGGAAGTACAGATGTTGCAACAGCCATGGATATTATAAGTGGAAATCTAGCAACTGTACTTGCGACGTTAAAGTATCCTGCATAGCTACTGATCATATAATGACCAATAACTAATGTTCCAGTATCATAGAGTGCTAGTTCTGCTAATCCTGTTATAACCACAGGGACTGAAAATAAAATTAACATCTTAGCTACTCTGTACTTATCATAAGTCGTTAACTGCCTACGTGATCTTGCTAATAATTTTTTTGGAGGGTTGATTTTACCACGTACATCTCTTTGAAACAGATAGATTGCTGCTACCATAGCCATCATAAATCCAACAGCAGTACCAACAACCGCACCTGCAACGTAGAATCCACCATATACCAGGCCAACAGCAACGCTTACCATGAAAAATAGTTCAAAAGCCCTTGTTATCAGGATGTTTTTCATCTGATAAAAACCCTGGAAAGTTCCCCTTAAAGCTCCAACAATAACACTGAATGGGGTTATAAGGGCAATTAACTGGAATGGAATAACAGCCTCAGGTTTGTTGAACAATCCTATAGCGATAGGTTTTGCTAATATGAAGATAACAACACTGAATATGAGTCCAAGAGCTATCATCATACGGATAGATATACTTATAACCGCTTTAACCATTTCAGGGTCATCTTTAGCATAGTACTCCGAAACATTCTTGGCAATGGCTGGTGGAAGACCTGCTGTAGCAATCATTATTAAGAAGTTCTGGAGTGGCCATGTTAAACTGAGAATACCATATCCTGAAGGACCTAACAAATTGGCCATGGCAACCTTGTAAATGTAACCCCCTATACGAAATAAAAAGGCCCCAATTACCAGTAAAAAGCTACCCTTCGCTAGTTTTGAATTCATAAATATTACCATTAGTTAATTTAAACATGCTCCAAATACCTGTTAAATAGTGATTTTTAGGTCCATAATCTAATATGACAATTCTAAAATGGATTTTAACAGTTTTTTAGATGTAAAATATGAGATTTTATTATTTATCAGTGTATATTAATAATATTAGAAATTATGATACTTTAATATTTATATACAAGATAGTTTTTATTGTTTGACGAAGTATAAATACATGGAACAGAGAAAAATAATTGAACTTCAATGATTAAAACATTGAAAATCATTATAAACAATATAACAGAATCATACAGGGGTGCAAATATTATAATCGTTATGGCAACAGGAACATTTGACATAATACATCCAGGTCATGGATATTACCTTGAAGAATCAAAGAAAGTTGGGGGTGCAGATGCCCACCTTGTGGTTGTTGTTGCAAGGGATTCAACTGTAAGGTCAAGGAAAAGAATACCGGTAGTTGATGAAGAACAGAGACTGGAAGTGATTAAAATGATGAAACCAGTTGATGAAGCCTATCTTGGAAGTGAAAGTGATATGTTTGAGATAGTTGAAAAAATAAAACCGGATATAATAACCATTGGTTCTGATCAAAACTATAACATTGACGAACTTAAAAAACAACTAGTGGAAAGGGGCAGCAATGCAGATGTTGTAAAAATAGAAGGTTATAAAACATCGTTACTCGACAGTACTTGTAAGATAATAAAAAGAATTAAAAGTATGGAGTTTGACGAAGATATCTTCAAAGATTGTTAAAGACTTATCCTTACATATCTTTTTAGAGAAAATAATTTGTTAACTTATCTTTTTTTTTATTCAAAATATGTCCATAATAATATGATGTAAAAAATTAATTAAATGTATATTCTTTATTCTAGAATGTTAATGTAAATTCTGTGAAAATTGAATTTATAATGAATAAAAATGGGATTAATGGTGTTGAATCAGTACTATTGTGGCCCCATTAGGATCTTCTAAGAAAGCAATCGTTCCAATTGATATTGGCATGGGTTCTCTTGTGATTTTAGCACCTTTAGATTTGAGTTCTTTTACTGTGACGTTTATGTCTTCAACTTCCATTCCCACCGAAAACAGACCAACTTCATTTTCAGTATTTTTTATTAGTTCTATCATAGCATCGCCTTCCCCTTTCAATAAAGTGATTGTTAATCCCGGGAAAGGGTTGTGTTTACTATCTACTTCAAATCCCATAACTTCTGTGTAGAATTTAACAGACTCATTCATATCCTTAACTATTATAGTAGCATATTTAATTTTCATATTCAAATCCCTCCAATTATGAATAATAGTTTACATTCATTTATAACAGCTTAAAAAAACAAAAGAAGTTGTTACTGGTTTATAACAGATTTATTACGATTCTGGACATTTTTGTTTGAATAAACCATTATCAATTGTAAATACACATGAAATAAATTCATTCATCTTTAAACATTTTTAATGCAGCTGCTTCTATTGCATCCAGCATATAATCTTTGTTTCCCTGTGTAACACCAATATAATCGGAACTTATAATATTTCTGAAATCCATCTTGTTTAGGTGGAAAAATAATCTTTCCATACTGGTTAAACATGGGAGAGTACCGCCTCCAGTAGCAGCTGCCACACATATAAAAGGCTTATTCTGTATTTTATTTACTCTTTCAGGGGTAAAAAAATTCGCTTCACACCTTCTTAACCTGTCGAAGAATGTCTTTGCAGATTCACTCATCTCTTGGAAGTATACAGGTGTAACAACTACAAAACCATCAACTGCACCCATTGCTTTATGCACAACCTCAAAATCATCTTCTAATTTACATGTACCTTGAAGACAGATTCCCCAACCCCGATCACATGCCTCACACATAAGAATATCTAAATCATTCAAACGGACCATTATTGCTTCACTGTTTCCCCTTTCAATTCCTTTTTCTGCAGCAGAAGCACAACTTTCGGTTAAACCTTCAATATTAGGAGTACTTGTTATAACCATTATTTTCATAAGTTACACCTCGATTATTTTGAAATAAATCACTGCGAGCAATGTAATCTAATTTTTAAAAATTACATTTTATATATGTATATATGATTTATTATTTTGGGGATAGTTGAGTATTAGATGTATTGAGGGAAGATAAAAGTATATGTTATGTTATTCAGTTTAATTCTTGTTGTCTTAATGTATTTGTTCTATTAAGGATAAATTATTCCAGTTTATAACATTTAGATTATTAGTTAGATTTAGATAATAAATTTAAACTAAATCTATTTTTTATGAAAAAAAGAAAAAAAGAAAGAATTAAAAAGGCAATTGTGAGTAGATGCCCTTTAAGGTCCACGAGGTCGTATTCCAATTATTTATTACTCCAAGTTGATTATTTAGACTTATTGCATCAGCATTGTACCATTTACCGTTCACGTAGAGCTGAGCCCATACGTGTCCGTACCACGTACCACTATTGAACTGGCACACACCATTTACATATCTTGCAGGGATTCCTACTGCTCTTGATAGGGCAATCAACAGATGGGTGGTATCAACACAGTTTCCGGTCTTGGCACTTAAAGTTCCAAGAGCACCGTACTTGGTGTTATAATAGAAGGAATAACCAATGTTATCCCTCACCCAGTTGAATAAATCAACCCCTTTTTGGTATGTTGAGGATGTTCCCGATGTAATTGATGCCGCAAGTGCTTTTATAGTTGTACTATTGGACTGACAATTATTTGTTGGTTGCAGATATATCTTCAATGCTGCAGGTATTGATGGATCAGGGTCGCTTGAAGTTGTTTGCCACGGTTTCATAACCGCGTATTTTGGCAGGACATTATTTGTGCCATAGTAACTCATTATTCTTGAATACATGTACACTAATGATTCGTACTGAATTTTCCCTAGAGTGCTTGTGGAGTAGTTGGGTGCTTTTCCATTAGAATCTATAAATGAAATTATTTTCCCAGCCATTGCAAGGTACTCTGATTTGTTTATGTTCCCATTTTTCAAGTCTGCTGTTGGTTTTACAGGAGGTAATGCACTTTTAATTGCTATTGTTCCCGATGATCCACTGCTGACCTTTAATAATCCTGCTGTTAACAACCGCAAGAACTCTGGCATTGTAACCTGCCTTGTACCCATCTGTACATAGTTTGGTAGGCAATTATTCTTTTCTATATATGCTTTTACCTTTGCTGCTGCATTTTTAATATCAGCTACTGTGTAACTATTTGTAATTGTTGTCGTTGTGGTATTTTTGACCGGAGTTTGGATCGTAAAGAAACTCTTATCCAGCCAACCATATCTGAACAGGGCATATCCTGATGCCCCGCCTTTAACTGCGGAGTTTATATTGGTTCGTATTTCAGATGCCGGTATAACCGTTAAATTCGTGTCTGAGCGGTAGGTTTGTAATCCTGCAATAACTGGTTTACCATTTGAATGTGCTACAATGTATTTGGTAGTACTGGTTATCCAGCTGGTGTTTTCGTTGTAATTTCCACTGTATACCATTGGTACAAGGAAGTCAAGGTACTTTGAAAGTTGTGAGTAATCCTGACCATAGTAATAGCTATTTACAGCCCCTTCAGGCATTAAAGCTGCTGAAACTGCTACTTTAGGTTTTATAGATTTAACTGTACTGTAAACCTTTGCAACAAATGATGTTATGGTATTTGTTGCTCCAGCTGTTTTGTACGCTGTTCCTGGATATCTTACATAATCCAAGAATATTCCGTTTATGTTGTAGTTTTTTGTTATATCAGTGATCTCTTTTATTATGCTGTTTTGGTTGGTAACGTTTTTAGGATCGATCCAATTTCCATTTTGATCGACAAAACACGTTATCCATGCATGAATTCTTATACCCGTGCCCTTGAGTTTATTAATGATACTCGTTAAGACTGATGGGTATAACGGATCCGAAATTCTATTTGCTTTGACGAATACATCTGTTATTCCAGAATTTTTCAATTCGTCAGCATTGACGTTTTTTACATCGTCAACGCTTAACCAGAGCCCGTGGACATTACTATAAATTTCATCTCCTGCTGCCTGTGTTGCGCTCTGAATTTTGACTGTACTGTTACTGCTGTTATTCAAGTTTTTACTACTATTTGATGCATTTACTGTGGTCGATGTTGACTGGTTTTTATTAGTACTATTAACTGCTTGAACTTCATTAAGATTTCTTACAGTTGTATTTTGAATATTCGTTGTATTATTGACGTCTTGTTGGACGCCCGCTGTTAATTCACCGATAGTTATGGTGTTCGAGATCATTTCTGAGTTCTGCTGGTTTGGTGTGGTGGCATATATATAATTCGTACCAAGCAATGACATGCTAAATAGCACGAGCATTGCAAGCAACAAATGTCGCTTCACTATACTGCCTCCCTATGTTTCAGCAATGTCAGATGAACACCGTTTGGGTTCTGACAATTAATAAGATAGTTGTTAAGAACATATAAATCTTTTGATATAATTCAGCAAAAACTGGATTATATGGTCCATTATTTGATTTAAAGGCCTTAGAATTAGAATTCAATTCAATATTCCACAGGAGAAAATTGGTTGTTATCCAATAAAAACCCGATTTTAATATTCATAATAATAAGTGGTCTAAATTATATCCCCTAATCAGGAACACGATTTGTTTACATGGTATTAACTAAAGTTCATTAGTATAATACCCTGAATATAATTTCATAAAAAAAATTAAATTTTAATTGGGGTGATATTTTTTTTACATAGATATTGTACAGACATGTTATGTTGTATACTCATAATTTTTAGATCTGAGATTTATTTATTATGTTTTTCATAAATATTGGAGGATATTTTGTTTAATTCCCTATTTTTACCAACAAGT
>PLTK01000195.1 GCA_003164415.1 Methanobacterium sp.
ATGATATCAAATTAAAAACATTAGATTTTAATATACTAATACTTGTATTTTCACCTATAACTCCGATATAAATCGCCCATTTCGGATTTTTATCATCAAATTTCAGGTTTATATCTTTCAATTCAGTTTTTACACAGTTAGATATCTGTTGTTCTGTCAATTCTGTGTTTTTCATCACCTCACATATGATATTGAATGTATCTCCAGAATCTAATATTTGAAGGGACAATTCTCGGATTTTGCTTATTATATCTTCAAGATTAGATTTTAATACGCTGTTAACTGGAACAATGCGGGATATCCTTTTAGACGGAGTTTTTTTAATCTGTTTTGCAGCTTCAACACAATTTGTTTCACATTCAACAAAAACCACATTTGGGCATTCTGATTCTTTGATATAGAGTTTTAAATTAACATTTTCTAGTGTTTGCTCTATTTCGGTGATTCCTAGCAGTTCTTCCTTACTATCATTGTTATCAAATATTACAATTAATTCAAATTTTTCAAGTGTATTAATAATAAACACCTCCGAGAATTATGTATTAATTTATAATAATAAGTTAATAATAATTTCGTCTTCATATCATCAAAGCATGATTATTGATTATTCTGTTGAATACCTCTTTTATACAGCTTTGAATTAATATTTAATTAAACTATCATATGATATGTTTTAAAATACTCATTATGGTCAGTAATTAACAATTCATATTGTTATAGACGTTATGTAGATTAACTTATCATTATTACTTTTAATAATCAATAATCATTAGTATTAAACTATTTAAGTCGTTTTAAATCTTTTTATTCAATCATTCTATTTTGTAACATACTAAATGTAAAAGTTTTAGTATATAAATATTTCTAATAATATTTATTATTCTTATTACCCTTTACATTTTTTTGGATATCAATATATAGTATGATTATTTATGGTAGAAGTAATAATATTTCATATAGATAATATGGATAAAAATGGTTGGGTTACCATTGATTTCATGGTAGCATTTATGATTATACTGGTAACAATTCCAAGTATAACAGCTATAATAAGCGACAGAGTGGAAACAGTTAACTCAGTACGTGAAATAGCTGAAGCAAAGATTTTAGAAGAAAATATAGCTGAAATAATTGATATGGTATATTCTGGAGGTCCTGGTTGTTCTTATACATTAAAAATGCCTCCAAAAATAGGAAATAAATCATACTCAATAACAATAAACTCTACTGGTGTCTATATTATGTTTAAAAATCACATAGGAACGGAATTCATAACTCCAATTAGGATAACGAAGGGTAAATATTCTAATATACTATTAGAACCCGATAAAACCTATAATATCTCCAATATTAAATTTAGAAATAATAGTAATGAAATTATCATAGAAAAGATCTAAATTGATTGACTGGTAACTTTACTTAGTGAGTTGTATGGATTTTCATGGACAATACGTATTAGAATACATTTTAATTTTAGGTTTCAGTATCTTAGTGTCATTATCCTCACTTTCACTAGTATACGATATCAATGAACTGAACACAATCATGGCATCTGCACGTAGCGGGGTATTATTAGGATCTGAAATGGATGGTTTAGCAATATATCCTCCTGACACATTTAATAATTATATAGAAAAACATCCCAGACTGAAATCGGGTTCAAAAATTATTTTTATAAAGATTATATATGAGAAAGACGGCTACGACCCCGTATATAAGAAGAAAAAGATAAAACTTAAAATATACGCTTCGACAAGGTCAGTATATAATGCAGACGACAGGGAATGTATGGGGGATAGGATTAATTATTATGTTCGAAGGAGTATTTGTAAATCATTTAATACAGAAAATTTAACCAACATCTATTACAATCCCGCATTTTCAGATAACTATTTTATAACAACATACGATGTGGTATGGGTATGATTTGATCCTGATTTATACTATAATTCCTAATAATTCATTATTTTAAATACCAATTATCAACCCTAGTATAAACCGAAAATAGCAAATATGATACCCACATTTAAATGCTGCACCTGTATCATATATATAAAAAATGAGTCATTAATCAAGCATCCATACAAAAAATACAAGACCTCCAAATACACCAATAAAAAAACAAATAAATACAGTATATTCTAGATTAGACATATAAATAACCAACTACAACACATAAAACAATATGAGATAGTTATAATGGATTTTATAACAATTTAAAGTGAATAAAAAGTATTATAAATATTTTCTACAAACAACACTTTTAATTATTTCTATAGATATAAATATTATATAATATAATTACAGTGTCTGAAAAAAGGAGTAATATTAAAAGTATTACTAACTGAATTAGCCATCTAAAACCATATTTCTAAATACTTTTAAATATTATTGCATTTTATAAAATTATATATTATCTTATTAAAAAAATAAATCTTACAAAATACATATAAAAAATTTCCCAGGAGTACATATGACCAAAACTAAAAAGGAAAAATTAGATGATGTTCTAACAGGTTTGCTAAGGGTAGGTCAAATAAAAGCCTGTGGTATCGTATCTAAAGAAGGTCTTCTAATAAGTTCAAGGACACCACCAGATGTGGATTCCCGAATATTTTCAGCATTATGCTCAACAATAATGGGTGCAGCAGAAGCTGCATCAGGACAGATGACAACTGGAACTGTATCCCAAATATCTGTTAAAACTGAAAAAGGTACAATAGTACTCATACCAGCAGGTATTAAAGCTATATTAACAGTTTTAACAGAGCCTGAAGCACAAATTGGACTTATATTCTATGAAATGGAGAGAAGGGCCTCACAAGTAAATGAAATTTTAAGGGAGATGTGATATTGAAAAAAACTCACATACCCAAACTCGATGATTTCCTTGGAGGGGGAATGCCCGAGGGATCATCAATATTATTCAGTGCAGTACCTGGCGTGGAATGTGAAGCCTTTGGATATCAAATACTAAATGGAATAATTGAAGATGGGAATAGGGGTTTTATTTTTACCAATGTTACAGATCCCAACAACATAATATATGAATTTAAAAATTATGGATGGGACCTTGAAAAATATTTAGACGAAGAAAAAGTATTTTTTGTAGATGGAAGCTCCAAGTTTATAGGATTACCAACAATTGGCAAGTATTCAATAGATGAAATAAATCAAACAGAAGAAATTATTCTTAAAGCTATTGAAGATATTCCTAATGGTGTTGGCATTATAAACAATTTATCTACCCTAATTGATTATTTAGATGAAGATCGTATAGTTAAAATAATTAGTGAATGGAATAAAAAGGCAAAGGCAAACAACACCATTTTAGTGTATATATTTACAAAATGGGACTATAAAACCGAATTAATTCAAAATATTAAAAACAATGTTGATGCAGTTGTTAGTTTAAATAGTATTGAAGAAAGGGTTATTATTGGACAGGGTTTTATGGTAACAAATGCATCGTGGAACCATCCAGATAATAAAATGGTACTCTTTTTTGTGCTGCAACCCGGCGGGATAAAGATATATGTACCTAAACTTCTTGTAACGGGACCCTACAATGCAGGTAAGTCAAGTTTTGTCAAATCAATTTCTAATAAATCAATTTCAGTAGATAGGATGGCGCTGGAGAAATTTCCAACTACCATTGCAATGGATATTGGCCATGTAGACCGCGATGGTTTTGTTGCAGATATATTCGGAACCCCTGGTCAAGAGCGGTTCGACCTAATGCTGGATGTCCTGGCAAAAGAAGCTGTCGGTGCATTTATTATGGTAGATTCAAGTGCTCCACAAACATTTGGAAGGGCAAAGGAAATGATAAACAAAACCCAATCTGAATCCATTCCTAAGATTATTGTAGCCAACAAACAGGATCTACCCGGAGCATTGGCACCAGAAAAAATAAGAGATGTAATGAAACTTGACGATACTATTCCCATTGTTCCTACAATTGTTATTGAAAATAATGGTGTTGAAACAGCTTTGAAAACACTTCTAAAAAATTTATATGGTGAATAAAAAAATGATTCCAAGAATAGAGTCGGGAATCCCAGGTTTTGACGAACTCACAAGTTCCAATGATGGAACAGGTGGAATTCCAGAGAATACAGCGACACTGATATATGGCCCGCCCAAAACAGGCAAATCCATATTTACCAACCAATTCACATACAAAGGACTCACAAATGAGGAACCATGCCTGTATATTACAACTGACAATGGTTATAAACAGTTCAAAACCAATATGGACGAATTCAATTGGCCAATTGAAAAATATCTAGATTATAACACTCTTTATTTAATTGACACCATATCAGATGTATCACAAGGAAAACCATCACAATCTGAATCATATATACCATCCTACATCAACAATCCAACCGACATCATGGTTAAAGTCGGTTCAGGAGTAAATTATATCTCTAAAAATAATCAAAGATTCAGATCTGTTATTGATTCTGCAACCACATTACTCGCATACAACGAAAATATGCTGATAATACGAGTTTTAAAAGCCTATTTAATGAGGGTAAATGAAGCGGGTGGAACACCAATAATAGCATACACACAAGAATCAGCTGATAGCATAGTAGAAACGATGTTAAAATCCATGGTTGACAATATTATACAGTTAGATGGAGAAAACATGTATATTGAAGCCATGAAAGGTATAGGAAAACGTAGTTCACCCTACCAAATAAGAGACAGTGGCATTACATTATAACAACTATTATAGAATTAAATGAAGAGGTTCAATCACATGATCAATATTCAATCAGGAATTCCAGGATTTGACCAACTAACAGTATCTGAACTTGCTGAAGGTGGAATTCCCGAGAAATCAACAACACTAATATATGGCCCTCCAAAAACAGGTAAATCAATATTCTGTAACCAATTCACCTATAGCGGACTTTCAAATCAAGAACCTTGCCTTTACGTGACAACTGATAAGGGCATTAAACAAGTACAAAGGGATATGATGGATTTCCAATGGTTAATCCAAAACTACATACAAAACCAGACCATTTATTTTATAGATGGAATATCACATCTTTCAGGTGGAAAATTTGAAGGTAGAAACAATATAGTATCTTCATCTGTAAGTAACCCCGCGGATTTAATGGTCAAAGTAGGTTTAGGAACCAGAAATGTGTATAAAACTTCCAATCATTTCAGATCTATACTTGATTCCCTCAATACATTATTTGCATTCAATCCAGATCAGATGGTTATAAGAATATTAAAGGCATATTTAAGAAGAATAACCGAAGCTGGTGGTACTGGTTTAATTTCCTACACCGAAGGTATCACAGATCCAAAAACAGAAAAGGAATTAATATCATTATTTAACAACACCATCAGATTAAATGGTCATTATATACATATAAAATCAGATTACGCAGATTTTAATGAAGTACAAAATTTTGAATCTGCATACACGATCACAGACAAGGGCATTGTTGTCAACGAAAATAATTTTAAAAACATTAATTGATGATTATCATATAATAACAATTCAAATAAAAATATTTGAACCATAAAATTCATACATTCAGATAGAATTTATTCTTATGATAAAAACCCATAAATAAATTTTTTTTTGGAGAGGAAAAAATATGAAAGAAACCCTTCTTATAACAGGTGTTTTTGATATGTTATCTGGTGGAAACTCAGATAAACAATCCAATGAGACTAAAGAATATAATATGGAAGATTATCAGAAAATGCTGATGGAATATAGGGATGCTGAAGCAGAAATATTGATAAATATTGCAACCATACATTTTGAAAATGAAAATATTCCAGAATCAATCAATACCCTTAAAAAAGCAATTAAAATATATGCAGAACTCGAAGATATGGGTAAACAAGGACTGGTTTATGATTTAATGGGAGATGTTAATCGTTCCAACAAAAATAATAGTTCTGCCATAGAAGATTATAAGAAAGCATATAAATTTTATTTTAAAATTAAATCTGATTATAAAGATGAAATAAAGGAGAAAATCAACAATTTAGAAAGTCTTGAATCGACTGCTGGTCCTCAAACAATAAATAATTATGGTGTATCTTCAAACATCACCAAACAAGCCCCAACACCAGAAATTCCACCATCAGATTATACCAAAATAAGCAAAAAAATAGAAGAAGTTATTGGCATGCTCAAGGGAGCAGATACATATTTAGTATATGCTAAATCAGAAGATCCAATGGAACAACTGGAAAATGCATATGAAATGTCCGATGGAATNNCTTAAATATTTTAATGCTTCACTTGAAAATTTCCAGGAAATAAGTGATAAAAAGGGAGAAGCTGTTTCAAGATTGTTAATTGGAACAGCAGATTATATTAATGGTGAAATGGAGAAAGTATCCTCAAATTTTAGAACATCAATCAAGATATTAAGGGATTTGAAGGATGTTTCAGGAGAAACCATTGCTATGGAACTCATGAATTCAATATATG
>PLTK01000066.1:0-1601 GCA_003164415.1 Methanobacterium sp.
TTCTAAACTAATACTTTAACTCTTTAATAATGTAGTAATTGATAATTTCATATTTTAATTACCATGTAAAATATTCTTTCATTCATTATTGAATATGATAGAAGGTCACAGGCATATATTACTTTTTAATTCATATAAAAAAACTGAATTCTAGTAGAGGTTGTTTAGACTCTTTCAGCTTCGTCAAAGTTAACTTCATATATATGGGCGCTGATGGAATGTATGGTTAACATACCAATTTCTGATCCTACTTCTCCTGCAACGTACCGGGCAAGATTAGACAGTCCTACTGCATTGGGGAACCATGCACCATATATATCATGAGATCGCCATAATCCTGTGGTATGGAGCTTTCCATCTCTTATTTTAAAATCTACAAGCATCATACAAGGTACTTCATCATTTTTAGTATCTATGGTTGGATCCCATGTTATGGAAATGGCCCTTCTTGATTCTTTAAAATTGTTAAGTCTTCCAATGGCCTCTTGTATTTGATCTATACCCTCAAAATGAGCTCTTAATCTATTACCATATGTGTAAATGAATCCCTGTTTATCACTACTTAAAAATTGTTCAGAATACTTATCAAGCTTTTCACCCGTCCAAAAGTAACCCTTTGGNNTTCCCATCCATTCTTGATTGTAGGAACCTTTAGCATCAAAACCATCCAACAGCCTCCGTCATCTTTTTAAGTTTAAGCAGTGCCACATCCCTTGAAAGCATTCTCATACCACAATCTGGATCTAACATAATATTCTCCTCACCAACAATATTTACCCCATTTTTAATGAGTTTAACTACATGATCCAAATCATCAACACCTTCAACTCTGGTATCTATACATCCAAAACCTATTTTTTTGGAACCATCATATTCTTGTTCTAGAGCTTGAATGTTATTTGGTAATCCTGCAAATTCACAATCTACTATTTGGACTGAAAATTTTAAAATATCCTTAAAAATCTCCCCAATATCCCCACAAACATGCATAGAAACCGGAACACTTAAATTATCAGTAATAATTTTTATAGCATTTTTAGCTGTTTTTAAATCGGCTACACCTGTTGATAGGAAAGGTTCGTCTATTTGGATAATAGCTGCCCCGGCTTCCTGTAATGAATATGCTTCCTTTTTAAGTGCCATAGCCATATCCATGATTATTTTTTCCTTTTTATCCTTGTTATAAAATCCTTCAACCCGCGATGACAAAACAAGGGTTGTTGGTCCTGTTATAATCCCCTTTACACCTTTGAAGTTGTTGTTAAACTCATTTTCAACCAATAAATTAGTATTTGTTTTATTTGAATCTAAAAAGTCGCCAGATATTTTTTGAGCTGTTTTTATGGCATGTTTAAGATCATTTCCCCCTAAAGAATGATTTGCAGGTTTGATTTTATCAAATATCCTAGAAGTGTTATCTTCAAATACCATACCCGGTAAATGTCTTGCAAATACTTTTATCATATCTCCTCTGATCTGACCATCAGAGATAATGTCCACACCCGCCGTTATTTGGTCTTTAACAGCCAATTCTAATAGGGGAAGGTATGGATCGTAAAACCCTAAAAAATTAGATATTTTGGAACCTATAGACTCAGGAC
>PLTK01000066.1:1613-4120 GCA_003164415.1 Methanobacterium sp.
GCTGTTCCATGACAAGGTTTTGTATAGGGTAGTGTTATTTTTGATTGTGATTCATCAATACCTATTGGAATAGGCGGTACTCCAATTATCCTAGCACCTAATACCTTTGCTCCGGGTTTGACATATAATATTTTAGGTGCATGGTTTTCAATTACAGCTTTGGCTTCCTTGAAACCTGCATTTGATATTAATATTTCATAATCTTCAGATTGTTGTAGATGTAATTCTAAACAGAAAGACATTTCCTAATCCTCCAATTCTTTAAATGCTTTGTCAATTTTAACTCTTAATGGTGTGGGATTGTGATAAGCCCTTGCAGATATTAAGGTAGCATCGGTGTTCTCTTTTAAATCATTCAAAAATTTCTCTAACAGTTCAGGATCCTTTTCAAATACAATTGCAATGGATTTTGTATTTAAAATATGATAAAAGGTCACAAAATATGATACAGCTGCATCTTTATGTACAAATCCTACAAGTAAATCATATTCTTTTTCTTCTAGACTTTCCAGACATTTTTCAAGGTCCACCTTTTTTTGTACATAAAATTCCTCAGAATCTGAAACCTCTAGAAGTTTGGCTGCAGAAGGAGTACTTGCAACCGTAACATCAAAACCCATTTTTGTTAGTTTATGTGCTGTATAAAGAGCAAGGGGTGTTTGAGAAGGTGATTCTGGGCACCCTAATATTATTAAAACTTTTTCCATTGTATTTCCTCCAAATCTTTAATATTTCCATTATTCAATAAGATGAAACCAAATGATCTTAATTTATTATATTATCAAATATTGGTTGGGTGACATATAAAAAAAGTGATCGTGCAATAAGAGATTTATAAACATCTTAGATTCGGATCATCTAAAAGATCGTTATCATTTAACAGATCTGCAAAAAACAATTTTATCTTCAGCAGGCCCGTCATAATCCTTGAATACATTAATATCATCAATTATAACAGTTTCATCAGAATGTAAAGATAGAAATCCCATTTTATGATAAAAATTGATAGCAGTTTTGTTTGATGGTTTGCAGACTAAAAAAACTTTTTTACACTTCAACGAGCATACAATATTAATAAACTCTTTTACAAGTTTTGCAGCTATATTTTGTTTCCTTAAATCTTTTTCAATACATAAAAGATGGATATATGCATTTTCATTATTTTCTTGTGATATAAATCCTATTAGGAAACCCTTTATATTTTTATTGTCTTCTAAAACTAGTGAAGTATTTTTAAAGAACTTAGTGAAAATATGGTAAATTGCTTCCCTCTCATTTATCATAGGACTACATTTCTCTCCAAATTGGGATATTTTCATAAAATCTTCTTCAATAACATTTCTTATTCTAAAATCAGTCAAAATCTCAACTCCCCAATTTTATTCTGATATCATATAATTCACTAACTTTAAATAGCACAAAGATAATGTTAGATATGCGGGCTGGTAGCTCAGGTGGTAGAGTGTCGCCTTGGCATGGCGGAGGCCCCGGGTTCAAATCCCGGCCAGTCCATCTTTTTTTATAACTTTTATTGGTGTATATGTTTTTNNAAAAAAAGTAAAAAAGTTTGAGGATAAACTTTATTTATTCATAAATCCTTCAATAGAATTAATTATTTCATCCAACCCTTGACCAGTTTTAAGACTGCTTTTAATAACCTTTACTGTGGGGTTCAATTCTTTAACATCTGAAACCATTTTATCTTGGTCCGCTCCTACAGCATCTGCAATATCTACCTTGTTGATTACTACAAGATCAGCCTCTTTAAATATCAGTGGGTGCTTTTCAACTGTATCGTCACCCTCACTCACGCTTATAACAACCATTCTGATATGGGATCCAAGATCAAAATCAACAGGACATATCAGGTTTCCAACATTTTCAATGAAAAGCAGATCAATTGAGTCGAGTGGAAGATCTCCAAATGCATGTTCTACAAGATGAGCATCAAGATGACATTCTTTCCCCGTGTTAAGACCTACAACAGGTATATTATATTTTTCAAATCTACCTGCATCGAACTTGCTTATCACATCCCCTGCAATAACCCCTATTTTAGTATCCATCTTTTGTATAAGGGTTTCAATGAGTGATGTTTTTCCAGAGCCTATAGCACCTAAAACATCAATTGAAAAAACATTGGCATCATCAAGAATTTTCTTATTTCTATCTGCAAGTTTACGGTTTGCAACCATAATATCATGCTGAATTTCTATATCTGCAATTTTATGCATCTTCATCGCCCTCTTCCTTTTCTATCTTAATATTTTTAACGTTACATTCCCTTCCAGCAGTAATTTCAACATTCCTTTCACCACATTCCGGACATTTAACAATTGCCAGATAATGATCAGAGTCATCCATATCTGCTAATCCTGTGTATTCACATAAATTACATTTTAATTCAACTGGAAGTTCTACTATATTGATGTCTGCCCCTTCGAGTAAAGTATTTTCAACCAGAACATCGAGAAGAAATTTTAATTGCTCGGGATTGAGCATTGTTA
>PLTK01000031.1:0-7255 GCA_003164415.1 Methanobacterium sp.
TTTTAATTGGATTAAAATAATTTTATAAGTTAAAATTTTTATCTTAAAATAATAAAAATATGTTGAAATTCCCCATTATTAGGGATATTTATAACATATAGCTGATTTAAAAGTTTTAAATACAGAAATATGGGCTATAAACATATTTTCTTTGGATATTCCCCATGTTTGTAGTGTTGAGAGGATTGTAAAGAATTTAAGTAATCAGTAAAAAGATTATATGCATCTAATTTAGAAATATAAGATTTTAATTGCCATTATTTGTTAAAAATACCAATGGAGGGGACTTATCACTATTTCGTGATATCAATAAGCTCATATTGCGTCTTAAATTAATAAAATAGCTTTAAGACTGTCTTTTTTTGAAAAATAAATCAAAGACTTTATTAGTGATGTAAATTGATTCAGTTATAGGTTTGATATACGTATGATAATTAACGTTATTCACGGTTGTCAAACTGGGAGGCGGTATAATTAATAGTAAATTGATTTTACCAGTGTTATTATTTTTTAGTTTAGCACTGGTTTTGAATGTTAGTGCGAGTAGTGCTGCATCAGTTAATCAAACAAATGTTAACTCCTCTGCCACATCTTTGGATAATATGGCTGTAAATATCAGTACATCCAATTATGCATCAGCAGGAAATGCAACTAATTCAACTACTAACATCAAAAGTGCAACAGTAAATACAGCAAGTACATCTAATTTGAATAGCACTGTTACTGCTAATACCAGTATCAAGAGTGCAACAACAAATACAACAGAGACACCTAATTTAAATAACACAAAAGCAGCAGGAGCACCTGTTATAGTTAATGGTTTAACTTTGGCTCAACTAAAAGATGGAACATCCAGAGTTCAAGCATTCTTTTATGCGAATGACCGATTACCTACTTATGTAAGTTTCGGAACCAGACATATTCCAATAGCCACGTTTGTTAAGAACATAGCTACCCAGGGCTTAAAAATTAATACTGCAATTGTAGATGGTCTAAATGTTGCACAACTTAAGGATGGAATTTCCAGAGTTCAAGCATACTACGCAGCAAATGGTAAATTACCAACCTACGTAAGTTTCGGAACCAGACATATTCCAATAGCAACATTTGAAAAGAATATAGCTACACAAGGCTTAAAAATTACTACAAAAGCTGTAGCTAAACCAGATACAAGTTCAGTAGCTGCACTAGCTAAATCTCTTAAAGGGAGTACAGCTTATGATACAGCTGTGAATTTATTTAATTGGGTTAGAGACAACATAGGCTATTCCTTCTATTATAACACCAAATATGGTGCAGCAGGTACCTTAGCAAATATGACTGGAAATTGTTGTGATACAGCAAACCTTCTAATTGCATTGGCAAGGGATGATGGAATAACTTCCAGATATGTTCACGGATATTGTGACTTCTCTAGTGGATGGTATGGTCATGTATGGGCTCAACTGTATGTAAATGGAAAATGGTATACAGCAGATGCAACTAGTTACGCTAACTCTTTAGGAGTTGTTAAAAACTGGAATACTGCAACAGCCACAATATATGGCGTATATAATACGTTACCTTTCTAAAGGCAAAAAAAGTTTTTTTTTCTTTTTTTTCTTTTTTTTTATTTTTTATCTAAAACATTCTAATGTCATTCAAATTTTTAATTTTCAAATAATAATTACAACAAAAATTAATCAATTATCACTATTATTGATTATATTCCAATAATAATACATAATATAAACGAAATTATTAAGACAGGATAGTCTATCAATTTTGAACAAAAACTTCTTGTTTTAATGATAATTATTTATCCAATAATTAATAGAATTACAGCCTTTTCAGGTCTTATTAGGCAAAATGGAGATTATTGCATTGTTCTGGAAAAGAGGTTTTAAATCCTTCTATTTAAATTTTTATTAAGAAGAAAGACATGAATGTAGAAAGGTTGAAAATATCTTATGTTATGAAGAGAGTCTCTGCATTCTGCCAATAATTTTCTAGTCGTACATAGATAATGTATTTTATGGGGGCAGGGTTTTACTGGTAAATAATTGTTAATACATATTATGTGATTGTATGATGTTTGATATCTCTAACATTTCATTTTTCTTTAAATATAAATGTTTTTTTAGATTAGTATTTTCCAAAATAAATTGATCATTATCATATTTTAGTTTATTATTATTATTTAACAACTGTTTATTTTGTGCAACTAATTTACCAAGTTTATTTAAAAGAATTTCTTTTTCTTTGTGTAATTCAAATTCTCGATATGTATACGAGTTGATGATTCTTACATAATTTGTTTTTGAATATAAATCTAGATATTCAATATCATCATTTTTCAAATTCATTTTTTCAAATTCTATTTTTATGAGTTCAAAGAATTCTTGTTTATGAATTTCAGGAATTTGATTAAATCGACTTATAATCGCAGCAACAGTTACAGTCATTTTAAACGCTTCTTCAATTTGTTCAGCACATTCTATTTTAAACCTGCAAANNCCGAAGCCATTATCACAAGTCTAGTTAACATATGACGTGAATATGCAGGTTTACCTTTAGTATACTTATATTTTCGTTCGTTTTTCTTAAAATCCAGACCTTCAACCAAATTAGTAATAAAAAAAACAAAGATGATTATTGGAATAAAAGATACAAGACGCCTCGGCACCAACCAAGTCTGACCAATCCCATGTTCTTCTCAAAGCCATAAAAAACACCACATTTAAACTTTAATTAACTAAATAATAATAGAACAAACTACAATATAAATATAACCCTTAAAAATTAGAAAAAATAATTACTTCGTTATATTAATTATGAGACAGCCTCAATTTTTTTTAAAAAACAATCAACATAAGTTTAATTTTAATTTGAATAAAAAATTTAATATTAATAAAAAATAGCATTCTGAAATGTAATTGTAGATTTTTTTATTATATTAACAAAATCAATATTTAGTAAAAGATAGAGAAGGGGATCAATAAATTTGAAAGAAACTAAAAAATGTCCAAATTGTAATTTTGAAGGTCCAATGGAATGTTGGAAAACAATTGGAATTAATGAAACTTACTGTAAATGTCCTTAATTGTAAATTTACAATTATAAACAAAATAGTGGAATAAAAAGAGGATTTAGAAAGAAATTTTATGTTCATTCTTTGTATTCTTGTTCTTTAAACATTATCTTATATTTTGTTCCGTGACCTCGTTGTATAGTGATTTCTCCATCAATTTGTTCTGTTAGAGTGTTTACTAGTAGAAGACCAAGGGTTCTGATATTGTTGAAGTTGATATCTTCAGGCAATCCTATTCCATTATCGCTTATGCATAGATGATATTTATCTTTTTCAGATTTAAGTGATACAATTATTTCTCCATTCATATCATTGGGAAATGCATATTTTAGACTATTAGATATTAGTTCACTTATAATCAGACCGCATGGAACTGCAGTTTCCATATTCAAACATATATTTTCAAGTTTTAGTGTGGCTTTGATCTGTGTTTCTTTAATATTATACGAATAAAATAAGTTTAATACAAGACTTTGGATATAATCAACAAAATTGATTTTTGTCAAATTTTTAGAGTGATACAATTTTTCATGTATAATTGCCATAGATCTTACTCTATTTTGACTTTCTTTCAGAATATTAACTGCTTCCTCATCATCCACATATTTTGTTTGCAAATTTAGTAAACTGGATATTATCTGCATATTATTTTTAACTCTATGATGTATTTCCATTACAAGAATCTCTTTCTCATTAAGAGATGCTTTCAAATTATTCTCAACATTCTTAATATCACTTAAATCTACAATAACACCCCTATATCCTACTACTTTACCATATTGTTTAATTGAATTTGAATATTCCAATATTGGAAAATAGCTACCATCCTTTTTCAGTGCATTATATTCTTCAATAGATACCGCTCCCATTGACAAGCATCTATGAGCATCTTCAATGACTTTAAGATGATCTTTAGGATCTACAAGTTTAAATACACTCAATCCAGTATCTAAGTCTTCTTGAGTATAACCAAAAATTTTAAGTCCAATTTGGTTTATAAAAGTTATATTACCCTCCAGATTACACTCAAAAATTGTTTGTGGCAATAATTCGGCTAAATCCCTATATTTTTTTTGACTTTCGTTTAAAGCTTTTCTCGATTCCTTTTTGTCTGTAATATCAAGGAAAGATATTAACCTTTTTTGAGTATAGGGGAGTAATGCAACAGTTACGTAGACATACCTAATTTCAGAATCCTTATTTACAAATTTAATTTCATAATTCTTTGGAGTTGATTTTTTAGATCTTCTGGTGTTATGATAATTCATTACTTTTTCTATTTCATCTTCAACAAGTAGATCTATCCAACTTTTTTTATCTTCAAGTTCTTCCTTGGAATAACCGGAAAGTTTTTCAAATTCACTATTAGCAAGAGAAATTGTAGTATTTTCTTCGATTATTATTGTTGCTGTTCCGGTGTTTTCAAAAATAGTCCTATAATATGCTTCTGATTTTTTAATTTCTTCTTCGCCATTTATACGATGAGTAATATCTGTTATAAAACCTTCTAAAGCCATTAAATTACCATCAGATGAAAATATACCCCTGCCCTGTTCCCATACATATTTATTCTTAAAGTCAGATGTTGTGATTCTATAAATAATCTTAAATGGTTTTTTCTCATTTAAACACGTTTGAATAGTATCCCAAACCATTTGACGATCATCCGGATGAATTAAATCGTTATATGATATTTTTTTATTATTAACCAAATCTTCAGCATGGTATCCAGTTAATTGAAAACAACCATCACTAACAAATCCCATTGTCCAATTGGGATCATTCTGGCAATTGTAAGCTACACCAGGTAAATTACTTATTAAGGTTTCAAGAGTTCTTTTATTTTCTATATATGCTTTTTCATTTTTCATGCGTTCTGTAATATCTTCAAATATGGTTACGAACATCCCCTTTGACGGAGAAAAAACATTTATACTGAAGTACTTGCCTATACCTTCAAAGTAGGTTTCAAAATGAGTTGGGATTCCTGTTTGTGAAACTTTACTATATAATTTTAAATAAGTTGAGTTGTCGGTACCAAAAACCTCAGAACAATTTTTTCCCAACATCTCTTTTCTTTTAATTCCTAAAATTTCTTCAAATGCCGGGTTTACATCAATTATTTCATAATTTATTGGGATGTTATTATTATTAAAAATAATTCTATGAATAGCTACACCTTCATTCATAGATGAATAAATCTTACTGTATAAATCTTCTTTTTTATTATTATTTGGACTACTTGACATATCATACCAACAAATATTTTCTAATAATGAAATTTATTAGAGATCCATTTAAATTAAATCATATTTATACTATTTATTTCGAATAATGGTTAATAAATCACTATTTATTCATGTAATTTATTGAAATATACATTTCAATTAGTATATAANNTCAAATATTCTAAGATAACTTCACAATTAAAAATTGGTTAATCTTTTTAAAGGTACTGTAAATGGTGATGTAAATATGGAAGGAAATAAGAAAGAATTGAAGACTTTTAAAGATTACTATAAAGATTATTCGCCTGAAATACATCTAAGATTGGAAGAAATTCGACAGGCAATAAAAAGCGTTGTTCCAGAAGCAAAAGAAAGAATTAGTTATAATATGCCTTCATTTTGGTTTCATGGCAATCTTGTTTATTATGGTGCTTTTAAAAACCATATTGGATTTTATCCCGCCAGTAGAACAGTATTTGAAAAATTTAAAGATGAACTGAAAATATATAATCAAAGCGGTAAAGGAACTATTCAATTTCCACATAACAAACCTATACCTCTAGAGTTAATCAAAAAAATTGCCAAACATCGAGCAATAGAGAATATTGGATAGAATAATATTTGATATTAAAGATTATTTATAAAATATATTTTTTAGAAGAAATTTTCATAATTAATTCATTCATAGTCCGGTATTGTGAANNTTCCTTCATATTCTTCTCGTGGGTGTAAGCGTTGGAAGATAATGAATATACGTCCTATATGGGTAGGATCTATTCCAATTCCATTATCAGAAACAGTGCAAATATATTCATCTTCACCTTTAGTTGCCGATATGTGTATCTGGAGTTTCACGATGATATTTGATGGAATTACCTATTAAATTCTGGAATAACTGTATCATCAATCTGCTCATTGGCATAGATTAATGGCAATGGATCATACGTTATAATTGCATTACTATCTTCAATCAATGGTTCTAAATTTGTTAAAACAGTTTCTACTATTTTTTCACTCTCTAAATATTCAAATTTTATTTCATTACTTCCTATTCGAGAATAATCTAATAGATCATTTATCATATTATTCATTCGTTTTGCCCCTTCTACAGCAAAATTTATGAAATCATTAGCATCTTGGTCCAGCTTATCTGCATATCTTCTCTGTAAAAGCTGAAGAAAACTAGTGATCATACGTAATGGTTCCTTCAAGTCATGGGAGGATACATAGGCAAATTGTTCAGGCTCTCTGTTTGAACTTCTTAAATTATTAATTAATTTTTCCAATTTAATTTCAGCTTTTTCATAATCGTCTATTTCAACATTTAACAATTTATTAATTTTCATATTACGGTCACGTAATGCATTTTCAGCCTCTTTTTGGATTATAAATCAATAATATTAATTCTATGAGTATAAGAACCAATCAAGTTCTTTATTTTAAGTTATCTAGAAAATTTTTATTCTCCAATATGAACATGTTAAATTAAAAAGTAGTTAATATCATTTCTAGAAAAATCAATTGAATTTGATATTAGTTATTTACATTAATTTTATTAGAAAATAAACATGGTACTTTATTGCAGTGGTTTAATAATCATGAAACATAATTATGGTTTTTCTGGTGTAATTCCAAATCTAGTTATTCTAAGATTTTTAGATTCGAATAATCTTAAATCGTATATTAGATCAGTATAACTAAATTTAATAATTTATAAAAATTTTAATTAAAGTCCATATCACTTTCAAAATTTAATTTATAGATTGATAATAACTTCTTAAATCGTTTAATAGCTATGTAAGTTAATAATATAAAATAATCAATTAATGTCTTTTTTGTATAAAGTTATATCAAAATTTACTTCGTGATACAGTCCTATAACGAAGTAGAAAATAAAGTCAACCATATAGTTAAGATAACAGCCATAACGAAGATCAATTATTCAGATCTAATTTCT
>PLTK01000031.1:7330-23243 GCA_003164415.1 Methanobacterium sp.
CAAATATTAATTAAAGATAATATAATTTAATAAAAAAATTTTGAATTGTTAATCATAATTGGATGATTGAAAATTGTTTTATATTTAAATTCAATATACAAATTCCAACCTGTTTGATATTGAGATATTTAAAATCACAAATTTGAAATATCTAAATCTTGTTTTTGTGATATTGCCATTTCAATTAAGTTTTGTATTTCTGATTCATCGAATGGTTTATTAATAAAACCTATAGGATTTGTTTGTTTTGCTCTTTCTATGAGTGAATTTTCATAACTTCCTGTAAGATATATGAATGGGATATTGTACAAGCGACGAATCTGTTGAGCAACATATATTCCATCCATCTCTCCATTCAATTGGATATCCATTAAAACTAAGTCCGGGCTTGTTTCACCAGTCCGTTTTATAGCATCTTCCCCATTAAACGCCGTATGAATTACGTTATAACCTAAATTTTCTAATCTTAATTTTAAATCCAACGCTATTATAATTTCATCTTCAACAATAATTATTTTTGATCTTGGCGTCATAATACATCCTTAATATAAAATAATTTTTTCTTAATGTAATATAGAATTATCACATACTATTTAACTTTCAGAATTTTTTTGTGACATTATATTAATAATATTAAAAACTAAGCTTGTATTCCTCTAATTTACTGCTACAACACATATAAAAATCATTAATTAGAATATAAAATTATGTAATATTTATTAACTTACAATTTTGTTAGAAATATTCTAAATAATTTAAAATTAATTAAAATGTATTATATCGTTAATTTGAACATTAGCTTAGAATGAGGATGAATCTTTATATCTATGAGTATTTTCAATGAAAGGATATAATATTTTCATTAAAGATATTCATCTAATTTAAAGCCCATATATTGTGATCCCCATTCTAAAATAGATTCAAGGATAGGAATAAATGCTATTCCGGCATCTGTTAATGAATATTCAACTCTAGGTGGAACTTCAGCATATACTACTCTTTTTATGATTTTATTCTCTTCAAGATCCCTTAGATGTTTTGTTATTGTTTTGGGATTAATATTGTACATCTTTTTTTGAAGTTCAGTGAATCTTAATGTCTGATCTTTAAGATGCCAAATAATGAGAAGGTTCCACTTGTTTCCAATAATGCTCATCACAGTTTTAGGGCCACATATATCATTAATTTTACTTTTCATACGAATTTCTCCATTAATTACTTTTTAGATATAATATTACTAATTCCCTACTAGTATATATAAATAATTAATATTATAAATGTAACGAATACGAAAAGGAGTAGTAAAATTTGGATAAAAAAATTTAGGGAGAGATTATAATGAAAGTAATTGCATTTAATGGAAGTCCGAGAAAAGAATGGAATACATCAACTCTACTACAAAAAGCACTTGAAGGAGCAGAATCTAAAGGTGCTGAAACAGAACTAATCCATCTATACGACTTAGATTACAATGGATGTATTAGTTGTTTGGAATGTAAACGATTAAATGGAAAAAGTTATGGGAAATGTGGCTTAAATGATGATTTAACACCTTTTATGGACAATATAGATGATTATGATGCTATTTTCTTAGGTTCACCAAATTATGTTGGAACAATTACTGGTAAAACAAAACTGTTCCTTGAAAGACTTATCTATCCATATGTGTCGTATAAAACAGAGTTCCCAGCAACATTATTTGATGGTAAATTGAAAGTAGGATTTATTTACACAATGAGTTCAAATGAATCGTGGATGAATATGTGGAATTATGATAAAGTAGCCATAGATCTCAAAATATTATTTGAAATGATGTTTGGTGAGGCCGAATCAATGATTGTAAATGACACAACCCTATTTGAAGACCATTCAAAATATTTAACCGAACATATTGATCCAGAAGCAAAGGCTAGAACAAAAATGGAAGAATTCCCAAAAGACTGTGATAAAGCATTCAAAATGGGACAAAAATTCGTTTCATAATGGAATAATTTAATTTCTAAATCTTTTAATCATATTTTGGGAAAAATTGTTTGTGAAGTTAGTCACTAAGATCGATTAGATTATCTTCTACAAGCAATAATCCCAATTTTAATCCATAACCATTAAATTTACTGATACCGACTATTGGAATAGTCAATCTTACATTTTTTAACACATTAACAATTAAGTCGTGTATGTATCAAGGATAATAAATTGACTCATACATTAAATTAACAATATTAATGTCCTAAATTAGATTAATAATATTATAATAGAATTATTCAGATACAAAGAGCGATCTACAAACTAAAAATTGAAGTTAACATTCAATTTATGGGAATACACTGACACTTTTATACAATATTTTAGTCATTATAATGACCAGAAACTATATAATATTTACTGATACAATATAAGTTTGAAAAGACATATTGAGGTGGATAATGCATAATCCTGATACAAAATTAACGGAAATTGTAAAAGACATGGCCAAAACACTTGGAGCATGTGATGTGGGAATAACAACTAATGAAACATTAAAAGATTGGCATTTAACAACAAATTTGGATTACATTTTAGCAGGGGCCGAATCTGCAATTACATTTGCGGTTTCATTCGGTGAAGAGGATTTAAATGGCAATATTGACAAATATCTCTCAAAAATAAATCATAAAGATCTTGAAAAACAAAAAGTAAGAGCCACTACCCTTGCAAATGGAATTGCTCTGGAAATATCAGGATTACTAAATCAAATAGGTTATGATGCCGAGCCTGTACACTCAAATTTTGTTTACCGTAAAGAATCACCCCCAGAATATCGTGTACCTCCACTATCCCATAAATTTTTGGCTGTCAGAGGCGGAATTGGCCATATGGGTTATTCCGGATTGATAATTACAAAAGAATATGGTTCATCAATAGCACTTGCTAGTGTAGTTACGAATGCAAAATTAGAGCCCACAGAATCATTAGCAGAGATTGATAACTACTGTGATAAATGTAAATTATGTCTTACAGTATGTCTTGCTAATTACATGATCGATGACGAGGATGTGGAAAAGGTGGGTGAAGATACATATATAGCTTCTAAAAAAGCCCATCCAATGAGATGTGGATATGTTTGTACCGGTAGTACGGGTTATAAAGGCGGGGAATGGTCAACATGGTCTGCTGCGAGATTCAATATCCCCGAAGATGATTCTGAATTGATTGAAATATATCAAAAAAGGGCAATTCCAGCTCAATTTGAAAGAAATCTTAAAAATGGTATAGAAGGTGGTTTTTTCCATCCATTTTATCCGGGGTATAAAATTGAATATACTTGCAGTCTATGCCAATTTGTATGTCACCCACAAAAGGAAGTTAGAAAGGAAAGATACAAAAAATTAATAAAAAGTGGAGTAATTATCGAAGAAAACGGTAAAAGATTAGCCGTAACCCCCAATAAAGCCGATGAAATCTTTGAAAAAATGTCTATTGAGAAAAAAAAGTTATATACCGATTAAATATCTGTTTTAACTTTTTCATATTCGGGTTAAACACGATATTTATCGATTATTATTAATCCATACTAATAATAAACTTAATTTATAAGTTTTTTTAGATAAAACAGAGTGTATATAGATTTTTAATTCAATTAAAATAACAATTTTGATAATCCAAAAATTATAAGTAATTCTTAATTAATCTATTTGTATATGTCTAAGAAATCTTCTGAAGTTGATGATGATCTTAAAACCCGTATTCTTCAAGATAAAAGGTTAAAAAGTCATATTGAACTCGAGATTAGGGATAAAAATCGTCTAGAAACATTTGTAGATGGTGTTTTTGCTATTGCTATTACTCTTTTAGTTTTAGAATTTGTTGTACCTGTATTACCACATTCCAANNTGGGTATACTGCTCAACAATCATAACAGACAGTTTAGAAATTTGGAATACGCTGATCAGACACTTTGGTGGCTTAACATAATCTTTTTAGCATTTATTGTTCTAGTTCCATTTGTCACATCGATCTGGATAGAATATGGAGATACCACAATAGGAGTCTTATTTTTCCACTTTGACATGTTAATATCTGGTCTTTTACTCTACTTTATGTGGTCATATATCCAGAAAAATAGCTATCTTCTCAGGAAGGATATAACTCAAAAAACGGTTAAAATTATTAATTATAGAAATTTAATCTTCCCAATTGCCTCACTTATCGCTATAGGAATCGCCTTCTTCTCTCCAATACTTAGTAACGTAGCATATCTATTGATTCTGTTAGTTGTTGGGAGAACTATTGAATTAACCTTCCTTAATCCTTGGAAAAAAAGAAACCCAAAGGATTAGTAATTGTAGATAATATCAAATATAAAAATAACGTGGTGAATATTTTCTTGGAAAATAATCAAGATATGGTGAAAATTGGTTGGGCTGCCCTTATTGCTGTTTCATTATCTTCATTTATAATTTCACTTGATAGTACGTTTATGAACGTGGCCATATCCAATCTAGTTGTTGATCTTAATACCACATTATCATCTATACAGTTAATTATTGCTGTTTATGCCTTGACAATGGCTTCATTAATGCTTGTAGGGGCTAAGTTGCAGGAAGTTATGGGCAGGAAAAATACATTCATTGCAGGGGCAGTTATTTTTGGTATCGGAACTTCCATAGCTACTTTAAGTATAAATTCATGGATGCTTCTCATTGGATGGTCCATTTTAGAAGGTGCAGGAGCAGCTCTTATGCTACCAGCTACTGCTTCAATAATCACGGGTACATACTCTGGAAAGAATCGTACATTCGCCTTGGGAATATGGACAGCAATGGGTGGTATTGCATCTGCAACAGGTCCATTAGTAGGAGGAATCCTAACTACATTCATAAGCTGGAGATTGGGATTTGGTATTGAATTCATAATAATACTAATTATTCTAGCATTATCTAAAAGATTAAAATACTTCCCACCATCAATGAAATTTTCACAGTTAGACAAATTAGGAGTGCTTTTATCGTCCTTTGGAATATTTTTAATAGTTCTAGGAATTTTTAGTATAAATTCCTATAAAAACTTTGACGTGCCTGCATTTATTAGTGGAATAGGGATATTACTATTGATATTATTTTATTTTAAAGAAAAACAAGTTATTAACAGGGAAAAAAGACCTCTCACAGATATCAGACTTTTAAAAAACAGAAATTTTCTTCTTGGATTGCTTTCTAGATTGGTATTATCTCTAGCCCTTGCAGGAGCTGTTTTCATATTACCTGTTTTTTTTCAGCAGGAAAGGGGTGCAAATGCATTTACAACAGGTCTTGCTATTTTACCATTAACCCTGGGTGTTTTGATCTTTTCATTGATTTCTTCAAGATTATCCAATAGAATCGCAACACATCATCTCGTCTCCATAGGATTTTTTATAGCCATGTTATCAAGTTTTTTTCTCAGTTACCAGTTTAGCTTAACTACACAAATAGCAGATATTATTCCCGGAACTTTGATTCTGGGGATGGGTTTGGGTTTAGCTTTACCCTTAACAGCTAATATAATATTATCCTCTGCAGACCCAGATAAACAATCCGATGCTTCAGGTATTATGTCTACTAGCATAAGTCTTGGATCATCCCTGGGAACGGCAATTATAGGTATTGTTTTGATATTTGCCACCCTTAACGGATTATATGCAGCATATGATCATAATTATCCAAATCAATTTGATAAAAATCATATAAATCAAAAATTGACGGTTTACGAAGAAAAATTAACTACCACCCATGAGGTATTAAAATCGAATCAATCATCAATATTATACACAGTTGTTAATGAAACAGTCAGAAATGCTATGGGAATAGCATTTGAATTTATATCATTTATTTTCTTAATAAGTTTCATAATTTCACTATTTATAAAACCCTTGAAGTTGAAGTGAACTATATCGTATTCTATTAACATGAATTAATATAACCAAATGATGAGTCACTAAATTTTTTTTATAATTAATTGAATGTAGGGGTTAAGTTATTTTGGAAAAAAAATCTAATGTACCTAAAATTGGATGGGCCGCCCTTATAGTTGTGTCTTTATCTTCTTTCATAATTTCACTCGATAATACTTTTATGAACGTAGCAATAAGCAATTTAGTTATTGATCTACACACAACTGTTGATTTTATCCAAGTAATTATAACAGTTTATGCCCTTACAATGGCTTCTTTAATGCTTCTAGGCAGTAAAATGCAAGATGTGACTGGTCGAAAAAATTCATTCATTGCGGGTGCAATCATATTTGGGATTGGAACAACCATAGCTGCTTTAAGCATTAATGCGAATATGTTACTAATAGGTTGGTCAATTTTTGAAGGAATTGGAGCGGCACTTATGACACCAGCTACTGCTTCAATTATCATTGGAACTTACAATGGTGAGAACGCCACATTTGCATTGGGTGTTAGAACATCAATGGCCACTATTGGTGCAGGAGCTGGCCCACTTATAGGTGGAATTTTGACTACATTCTTTAGCTGGCGATGGGGATTTGGACTTGAACTAGTAATTGTAATAGTCATACTCTCATTATCACAGAAACTGAAATATTTCTCTCCATCAATGAAATTTTCAGAGTTAGATAAATTAGGTGTAGTCCTATCAACAACAGGAATACTTTTATTTGTTACTGGATTTTTAACCCTGAATTCAATGAGTAACTATGATATTTCTCCATTTATAATAGGACTCGGAATGTTATTGCTTATAATATTCTACTACAGAGAAAAACATATGCTAAACAGTAAAAATAAATCTATTACAGATATACGACTTTTTAAAAACAGAAACTTCACACTTGGGACACTCTCAAGGATGGTATTGAATCTTGCCCTTGCTGGTGCTGTTTTTATCCTACCAGTATTCTTTCAGCAGGAAACTGGTGCCAGTGCATTTGTGACTGGATTGGCCATTTTACCATTAACTCTAGGAGTTTTGATTTTCTCAATATTAGCATCAAAAATATCAACTAAAATTGCACCCCACATCTTAATTTCTATTGGATTCTTAATAGCTTTATTAAGCACGCTTTATCTTAGCTATCAATTCAATTTAAATACACAAATAATTAACACAGTGCCTGGAACATTATTATTAGGGATGGGATTAGGTATTGCTCTTCCATTAACTGCTAACATAATATTGTCATCTGTGCATTCACGTGAACAATCTGATGCAGCCGGGCTCATGTCTACAAGTGCAAGTTTGGGTTCATCAATGGGAACTGCAGTAATAGGTTTGGTTTTGATACTTGGAACATTAAATGGGTTATATGCTGCTGTTGACCAGAACTATCCAAATCAATTTGACAAAAATCAGATCAATCAAAAATTAAATGTATATGAAGAAAAGGTTGGAACAACCCATCAAGTAATTGAAGCAAATAAATCATCAGTATTATACACTATTATCAATGCTACTGTAAGAGATGCTATGAAAACCGCATTTGAGTTTGTATCATTTATTTTCTTAATAAGCTTCATTATTTCATTATTTATTAAACCATTGAAACGTCAGAAGGATATAAAATATAATTATTAATATTTCAATTTATAACTTTTACAGATTGGGATTTTAATCTGTAAATTTATTCTACTATTTTTTTTTATATTTCAAATATCAAAATTTTAGATTCCATTAAATTTCATTTGTACTATCTGATACACCACTCAATTTATTAAAATTATTGTGGGAATATTAAATAAACATCTGTTAATGTGTTGAACTTGACCATTAGCCCAAATTGTTATATACTATGAAATCAAATCATGAAACTGGGCTTATTATCTTGAGATTTACAAGTTAAAGCTGTACACTATTAGTCCCTTGGGGTAGTGGCAATCCTGTGAGACTCTGGATCTTTCGACGGCGGTTCGACTCCGCCAGGGACTACTAATAACATCACCGGATACCAGATTCGGTGAACAACAAATTTTTATTTTTTAGTAATACAACTAATATTTTATTTCTACACGTATTTTGTTCAAGACCCCTAGACCAATCAAGGAATTTAGATACATTTTTCATAAAAAAAATGCATTCTCTAAAAATTAGTTTAGAAGTGTTTATAAAAATATTTTTATTATTTTGCCGGTATTAATTAATATTATTCATAAAATAAAATTTGATTCTATAAAGTTTGATTTTAATGATCCTAAAATCCTAAAGTTACCATGTTAAGGTATAGAAAATATACTTCTAATTTTTTTTTATAATAAATTTTATTTGAATCAAATGTAATTATATCCCATAGGTTTTCTACTGTACTATAGTACAATATATAAAGTTTAACACCATACTATATTCAAACTAATTATTCTGGAGTTAAAAATGAGTAAAGAAGAATATAAACCAATTGGATACGAAAAATTCATTTTAATGGCCATTTTAAAAAGTGGTGTGATAAGTTTAAACGAATTAGAGGATAGTACCATTGTTTTTATTTCGAGTATATGGTACAACGTACATTACGGGAAAACCTACAATATACTAGGTAGGATACTCCTGCTATTATTCAGATTTAGGGATCATGTGTACGATAAGTACTATACATGGGCAAGAGAAGAAAAAAAATTAAAAAACGTTACAGGTACTGAAGATTACATTATAGAACTGAGTAATAAGGGTTTAGTTAAAAAAACTGATGGAAAATATGAATTAACAGCAGAAGGTAAAATAGTAGCATCTAGAATAGTTGAAAGGCTTGGAAAAAGAGCAGAATTAATTAAAACCCGTTTATTTAAACCTTCAAGTGCGGCTATCAATACAACATTTGTTGATGGGATAATGGCTTTCTTTAAACTATCAATCGGTTTTATAACTGGTAGTGTAGGACTTATAAGTGATGGTACAGACAGTGCTACAGATACAATATCTGCATTTCTTGTTTGGATTGGTATTAAATTAAAACATGAATCACTGAGCACATTACTGGTAATAATACTTCTATTTGTTGCATCTATTACAGTTGGATTCGAGTCGCTCTCCAGGATATATGCTGCATTGACCTCAACTATTAGTCCAATTATAGATCCTACCTATGTAATTATAATTGAGGGACTTGCAATATTTATTTATGCTGGACTTTATTTTTATCAACGCCAAGTAGGTAGAGCTTCAGGCAGTTTAACACTCATATCTCAATCTGTGGATTCTAAAAACCATATATTCATAGCATCTTCTGTTGTAATTGGAGCTATATTCTCAATATTTGGAATTTATTATGTTGATGCAATTGTAGGTGCTGTTGTAGCATTTAGAATATTCACAGATGCTGTGGCACTTTTAAAAGACGAAATCCACTCTATGAAAGGTGAAGAAACAGACTTACACAAATATAAAACCCCCGTAGGGGATTATGTGCAAGATGGAAAGATGAAAGCCTTCAGAATATGGGTAATTTTCGCTGTTTGGTCTCGACAAATTATGAATAAAGAGGATATAATAAATTCACTCGATACCATGTATACAAAGACATATATACCGGTTTTAAGCGAATTAAATTTAATTCCCGAGGATAAAATTGGGTTTAAAAGTGAATTTGATAAAATAATGGATCCTTTAGTTAAAAGAAATTTTGTAAGCCAGGACGGTAACAATTTTAAAGTTACAGAAAGTGGAATTAAACGTTTTAAACGTTTTAACGACCTTTTCCGTTACTACGATGTGCATTATTCTGATCTGTTAATGTTAGATGTTGAGAGTGAAACTTAATCACTCTCTTCCTACCAAAAAATCTCTTAGTTTATCTCGGTTAATCCTTGCGTTAACATCTAGGGGATTTATTTCTAATGCCTTGTTAAAACAGATCATACCAGATTCAAGATCACCGGAATTGGCTAAAGCAGCGCCTTTATTACTTAATGCATTATTATCTTCGGGGTTTATGGACAGGGCTTGGTCAAAACAGTCAACAGCAGATTCATAATCATCCATCTCATAGTAAACTGCCCCCTTGTTAACCCAAAGTTCAGCATTTTCTTTATCTATTGAAATAGCCTTATCAAATGTTATTATGGCCTTTTCATATTCTTTTAATAATCTTAAAACATTTCCCTTGTTGTTAAGTGACTGTATAAATTTTGGATCTATTTCTAGAGCAGTATCATAGCATTTAAGTGCTTCTTTATATTGGCCATTACCAAAAAAAGCAAGTCCTTCATTGTTCCATTCTCCAGGATGTTTTGTCATGAAATTCTCCTTTAATTATTTTTAGAACTGCCCGATTAAATATCTTGTAAATATATGAAAAAAGTAATATAGAATTATTCAATTAATTCATATTATATATGAAAATCTGCATCTAGGAGGATTTGGTCCAAGTAAATAACTATGATGTATTCTACCACCTAAACCTGTCCATTTAAGTATTAATTCCGTCATTGCTTTACACATAAGACAATATATTTTGTTATCCTTTATATTAGGGCTCCAAAGACATTCAGTTACTGTGAAATCATCTGATCCTGTTTCTACCCGGTATCCTAAATTTGATAACATATGTGCCATCCATGCAATATACTCTGATAAGATTTTCCTTGAGTATTCTGGGTTGTCGAGGGAGGCATGATTAATTTTGAGTTCTCTTTCGAATTTTGTTTTCATGTTTCCTTCAAAGAACTTTGCAAATTCACTTAAAAAACTAGCAGTATTCTCTATTTTGACTTGAGAAGTGAGTGCAGGTGTTGAGCTCAGCATAAAATCTTTAACAGTACTCATACGTTCTTTTTCAATAAATTCATGATTTTTAAACTCTAAATCTCTTCTTAAAAGAGCAATTTCAATACCATATTTTAATTCAGTATCATCAAATGGTTTTATGCAATATCCTGAAGGTTTGGTTAGTTTAGCCCTTTCAAAGGTGTCACCATCAGCATGGGCTGTCAAATATATTATAGGCACATCAAATCTTTGAGATATTCGTTCTACAGCATCTATTCCGTCCATTTCTCCTCTGAGTACGATATCTGCTAGGATAAGATCTGTTCCTTTTTCATTCGCTATTCTAATGGCATCTTCTCCGGATCCTGCCAATCCAACAACATCATATCCCCANNCCATTTTATAACCATTGAATATATTAATCATATGTCTACCGTGAAAGTTTATATTCTTTACGGAAAAATACTCTTAAACTTTTTTTATGGAAATAATATGAATATTTGATGAAATAGCTATTAATTGTCCCATATTTGCTAAATCTTTAGAAATACAAGTAATATTATATGTTTAATGTTTACAATATAAATTTTAAATCTTACAAATAGGTTTTTTATTTATATTCATATGTAATTATTCATGAATAATAAATTAATTGGAATATTGTTTTAAAATACAATAGAAATATAAATATCATTAAATTGAATACATTATTCCATTTTTTTCTAAATAAATATATTAATAGTATACTATAAATGTATAATTAATATGAATTATAATATAATAAGTAAGAATTAAATTTGAACATTTCATTATAAAATTAAAGAAGTGACAATATGGAATACACTTTAATATCAACTATTTACTCTATAGAACCTATTATGGTTTGTATCACACAATTTTCATGCAAAAAAGTAGTTCTTTTAAGGGAAGAAGATGCTCCTAAAGAAAAACTCCAAGTTGAGAAGATAATCCAAGATACCGTTGGAAAATTTATAGATATTGAAACAAAAATTACCAGCCTTTATGACGTTGTTAGAATTGCACAAGACACTGTCGATGTAATTGAAAATGAAAGGGCCAACAATAGAAATATTTATGTAAACATAAGCGGCGGCAGAAAACCCCAGGCTTTAGGTGCTCTTTTTGGTTGTTATTCCAGGCACGGTGACATTGAAAGAATTGTTTACATAACAGAAGAAGACAGTCAAATCATTGACCTTCCAATATTAAACTTCGGATTATCTGCAACTAAAAGAATGGTTTTAGAAGAACTTAAAAAGGATGGAGAAAGCGTTAAAAACCTAGCTCTTAAAATTGGGATAAGTAGAGGCATGACCTATAATCATATTAGAGAACTTAGGGAAATGGGTTTTATTGCAACCGATCAACTGAAAATTACAACAGCGGGTGAGCTGGCAATAATTTAAAATAAAATAATACTTGGATTAAAGTTTAATTTTTACTAACCTTTTTTTTATAAAAAAACTAATTTATCAGTTTATGGGGATTATCTTTGCACATTAAATTTATCTCATCTAATGATATACCTTCATGAATCATTGAATTAATAAACATCTTCATTCCATTAACTGGGCGGGGATTGAATATCTGACCAAAGTCTGTTGCCATTAAACACCTGTTAGCTCCAATTTTTTTTATTGAATCCCTGATCAATACAGGATCTAAGTTATCATGTCTTTCCATACATGTCACAAAACAATGCTCCAAATATGCATTTGCTGACATTTCAACTTGTTCGTCCAAACTGGCTCCTACAACTTTAGTTAGTGGATGATTAACAATTATCTTCCAGATTCCAAGACTCTTTGCCATATCTAGTAGTGTGAATATATCATCGGGTTTAATGTGCCCCGTTGCAATTACCATCTGATTTTCCTTTACAACGTGCAATATATCTTCTACATGAGACCAGTTGATCTGGATTGAAGAGTAGGAAATTGTTGGAAACCATACAAATTTTCCGCCAATCATGGCCGAGGATTTAACAGCTTCAACATTTATACCACCGACACTGTTGTTAAGTACAACACCACCATATACTGGAAAATCTGTTACTTCAGATGCTATTATTGCCCTTCCAGATGTAGGTTCATTATGAGATTTTATAACAATCGAATTCATTCCCTCTTCTTTTGCATCTGCTGCAGCTTCAATATCTGTCAATAGTCTGGGTTTAATATCGGGCGATGTATGTATGTGGGTATCAGTAAATCCTTCGAGTGGATATGGTTTCTCGCTAAATTCTCTATGAGTAATCTCTTTTTTTAACTTCATCATAGAGGTTGCCACCTGTTGAATCCATTGTAACAATTAATGGGCCAAATTCCTTAACTTCAAGTTCCCAAATTGCCTCAGGAACCCCTAAATCTAACCAATGTACACTATTAACTTTAAGAACTGATTTAACATACAATGCAGCACATCCTCCAACTGCTGATAGATATGATTTTTTATAATTAACAAGAGCTTCTGAAGTGGCTTTATCCATTCCTCCCTTCCCAATTATGAGCCCCGCACCCATTTTTAATATTTGAGGTTCATAGGGATTCATTCGAGTACTAGTTGTGGGTCCAACAGCAATCATATCGTATTTATCGCCTGATTTTTTTATTATTGGTCCTGCATGGAATATTACAGCCCCCTTAATATCAACTGGAGATCCTTCTTCAACCATTCTTTTATGAGCACTGTCTCGGGCCGTATAAATTTTCCCGGATATGTAAACAATGTCTCCAATACGTAAATTCGCTGTTTCATCCGATGAAATTGGGGTTTTAAGTTTCACATTCATAAAGTTCACCTTTTATAAGCATCACTTACATAAATTAAATGATGTATATAAACATTAGAAGTACTAACATAATGATATTCAACTTCATCATAGATAAATATCCAGATTAAAAAAAAAATTACAAATTTTACAATGTAAATAGTAATAAATATTCAAATTAACAAATTAATCTACATTATTGAGGTAAATTATGCCAGAATCAGAAAGAATAATGGGTCTAAGCAAATATATATTAACCCTTCCAGGAACAACCTTCTCAGTCGCAAGTATGGTAGTTTTAAGCTTTGTTTTAGGTTGTATTGTATCGGCGATACAACCTAGTGCCCATCACTCAGCCCTTTATAACGTTGTATACGGCGGTGCAGCAGGATTTTTAATCTTTGGTTTAACATCTATAATGAGTGGAGCCGTTACACAACCCATGATAAATTCACTTGAGGGCAGGCATATGAAGATGAAACAATCAATGTTCCTATCTTTACTCTCAATGCTAATAGTTGGATTTGTTTATTTGATTGGCAGTCTTATATCATCATTTTCAATTTACAGTTATACAATCGATGCCCTGGTATATGGTTGTGTTATTATATTTGCAATTCGAATCTTGGTACTCTGGGGAACTTCAAATATCAATTTTTTCAAATCTTTACCTGCTGCAGCAACCCAACCAACCCTTATCATAAGCATGGTTATTGTTATAGTGTCCTTAACTAGTATCACAACCAATATTGGATATTTCAGTATACTGGCATTACTTATCAAAATAGCTATAGCATCCCTGATTCTAGTTGTTGCTATATATTCATTTGTAGTCATAATAGAATCCCCAATGAAGAGAAACCTTGGAGTAGGAGGGTTAGAACTCCTAAGCCTATTTTTAGCCCATGTAACTGAAGGTTCAAACGCTTTAGAAGGTCTTTTTGAAGATATGGGTGAACCAATCGACACATTAATAGGAATCACTGCTTTTAAAGGAAAAGATGGCCTTAAAGCTATATTTTTAAGCCCTAGTGTTCATCCTGGCCCTGTTGGTAATATAGGTGGGGGTAACATGCCCACTATCCTCGCAAATACATTTGAAACATTTACAATGGTATCCCACGGACCTTCAACCCATGATTTTAATCCCGTATCAACAAAAGAAGTTTATAAGGTTGGAAGTGTAGTTAAAAATACACTTAAAACCATGAAATATTCTAATAAAGCCAGTAAATTCTTTAGAGTGCAAAGTGGGGATGCAAAAATTGGTGCTCAATTCTTTGACAACAACCTTGTCCTACTTGCAACTATGGCACCTGTAGGATTTGATGATATGGACTTTGGTGTTGGTCTGGCAATTATTAATCTTGCAAAAGCAAGGACAGGCGCGGATAATGTTGTTCTTGTCGAGTGTCATAACGCATTTCAGGGAGATGGAGGTAGAATACTTCCAGGTAACAAAGAAGTTTTTGATCTTATGGACGCCACTGAAAAGCTTCGAAAATCTGATGATCAACACAGTCTTAAAGTTGGTATTGCAAACGATCCAATGGAAGATGTGAGTAAAGAGGAAGGAGTCGGAGATAGTGGTGTGAAGGCCATGATTGTAGATGTTGACAATCAAAAGACCGGCTATATCCTGCTTGATTCTAACAATATGGTAATAGGATTCAGAGAACGAATCATGAAACATTTAAAAGAACTGGGACTTGATGAGGCCGAGATCATGACATCGGACACACACTTTGTAAATGCTCTTTCAGGTGGACATAACCCTGTTGGCCGTAAGAGCCAGGATATTATACTCCAAAAAGTTGTTGAATGTACCAAAAATGCAATGAAAGATCTTGAGGATGTTACAGTCGCCTGTGAAGTATCAAAAATAAAGGATTTAAAAACTCTTGGACCGACCCATGCAACAGAACTTGTAACAACCATAAGTTCCATAGTAGCAGTAAGTAAAATATTCGCACCGTTAATCTTTATAATAGCATTTCTATCGGCATTTATATGGATATTCTATTGGGCACTTTAAAAAAAAGATTTAATTAGATTTAAGGCATAAATAGTTAAAAAAAAGAATGATTAATTATTTATAGTACTTTAACCGGTGGAACAGGGTTGTAGTTGAAAAGAAGTATCCATACAAGGAACCAAACAGCTAAAAATGGTACAATTCCACTCCATAACCATCCCTTGAATCCTCCAACTTCTTCTTTACCAAGTAACCTCTCTGAAACCTGCCCACATAGATAAAGGATTACTATTGCCAATAGAACTGCAACAGTTTCGCCACTGAATCCAAATATAGATCCAGTTGTTAATTTAAATGATAGGTAAGCTGCGATTAAACCTCCAAATATATGTATAATCGTAACTTTAGCATCTACATCCATAATTTTTACCTCCAAATATGTATATTATTAGTATCAAGTTATAAATA
>PLTK01000208.1:0-10637 GCA_003164415.1 Methanobacterium sp.
ATAAGGTTTATAGAAATTCTCTAAATTTATTTTATTTATAATAAAACCCCTGTTATAATTGGAAATTTAAATAAGAAAAAATTTTTACACATAAACAATATATAAATAAATATGATAGTAAAAGGAAAAAGGCGCAAAGTTGCATGGGGCATAACTGGAAGCGGTGAGAAGATACTTGAAACAGTAGAGATCATGGAAGAAATGAAAAAAAAATATAGGAAAACTTTTGATATACGCGTATTTATCTCCAAAGCCGGTGACCAAGTTTTAAAATATTACAATCTCTCAAATACACTTGAAACTATTTTTGACAAAACTTGGACGGAAATAAATGCTAATTCTCCATTTTTAGCCGGACAAATTCAATTAGGAAAATTTGAATTTTTAATGGTTGCACCAGCCACATCGAATACCGTTGCAAAGATATCATTAAGAATAGCAGATACTCTACTTACAAACGCATCTATAATGGGTCAAAAGACGTCAACACCAATTTACGTTATGCCAACGGATTTTAGGGAAGGAACAACAATTACAAAATTGCCAAATGGAAAGGATCTAAAGTTAAATATCACTCACGAAGATGCTCAGCACGTAGAGAAAATCTCTAAAATGCCTAACACCTTCGTATTTGAACATCCGAGCGACATACCTTCAATATTTGAAAAGCACGCCACTAAAAATTAGACAGTATCTGATAAGAACTGTAATGTGACGTCAAGCTTATAAACTCCACCCTCTTTAGGGGTTATTTCAGAGATGCCCCTGAAGTAATGGTTTACTTCTCCTGTTCCACCAATATTCAAGGTTAAAGGTTCTACTTCATTCACACCGTTAAAAAAATTACTAATATCCTTTAATTCAGATTCAGATCCTTTGAAGTTAACAACAACACTACCGCCAGTCCTCGACTGGATAGTCACATGTTTATCATCCACTTCAAGTTTTTCTTCACTTTTTTTTGAATTGCTTCTATTTTTTACAAATAATACATTGGATTCATCCATTATCTAACCACCTTTCCAATTATTAGAAGTTTTTTAACAAGAATTGTATAGATATTATATTATATACTCTGAAGTATAAACTTTTTATCCCTCAAGATTTAAGTAGATTAATCTGCTTAAAAATAAAATAAATGGTTTAAAGAAGTTTTTAATCAGAATTTATATCCAATCTCCCGCAGAAACTTCTTCCTAAATTCTATATCCTCTTCACTTTCGATACCAACGGGTTTAAATCCATCAACAACTCCAATTATTCCACGTCCTTGTTCAGTTTCTACAGTAAGGACTTCAATTGGATTTGCTGTAGCACAAAAGAGATTAACAACTTCGGGTACGCTTTTTATACGTTGAGTTACATTTATTGGAAATGCATTTTCAAGTAATATTATAAAAGCATGNNCCTGATGCTTCTGCAAATGCAATTCCAAATTTGGCACAGGGCACTGTATTAAATATCGCTTCGTAAAGATCTTCAATTGTTTTAATGAAATGACTCTGTCCTAAAATAATATTACATCCATCAGGAACCTCTATTTTAATTGCCTTTATTTTCAGATCCATTGAAAACCTCCCCATATTTTTTGTACAAATTTTTATATTGAAACTGTTTTATTCAATTATCTAAATCAAAATTAACACATTATTAGGTTAAATTCTTGGGGCAAAACTATTTTTACTTTTTGAGCGATCATTATATATATTAGAATTTTTCATAAATTGTCATTAACAATCATTATAAATAATTTATAATTTTATTTATAAAACATCAATATTATTAAATGATTTTTATATTCAAATTAATTTATATGAGGGTACAACATGAAAGAGAAAATGAAAGAAATTGCTCAACGTGTCTCAGAGTTAAGGAAGTTATCTGATGTCAAACCTGAGGAAATGGCAGTATACCTGAAAATACCTTATGAAACTTATATCAGTTATGAAGAAGGAAAAAATGATATTCCTGCAAGTGTACTCTATGAAATTGCTCAAAAATTAGAGGTTGATATGGGTCTTCTGTTAACTGGCGAAGAAACTAGGATGCACATATTCACAGTTACACGGAAGGATAAAGGTGTAAGGGTTGAAAGGAGAAAACAGTACAAATATGAAAACCTTGCTGAAAAATTCATACACAAAAAAGCAGAACCTTTCATAGTTACTGTCAAACCAAAAACCGACGCAGGAAAACCACATACAAACTCACACCCTGGACAAGAATTTAATTACCTAATCATGGGATCACTGAAGATGTACATACATGATAATGAGATAATTCTAGAGGAAGGAGATTCAATCTTCTTTGATTCATCTTATGAACATGCAATGGAAGCTTTAAATGGTAAAAAAGCTAAATTTTTAGCTATTATCCTTTAATAGACAAGATTTATTATCAATATGAAACAGATTTGGATTCTTGAAAATGGAGTTAAAGGAGTATTACAATGTCATCGCTACTAAATAAATTCGTTCCAAAAACACATTTCGATTCTTACGAAGATTTTGAAAAAAACTTCAAGATTAACATTCCTGAAAATTTCAACTTTGCCTTCGATGTTGTTGATGAATATGCTGAGAAACATCCAGATAAAGTTGCAATGGTATGGTGTGACGATAATTCCGAGAGAACATTTACATTTAAAGAGATGAAACTTTACAGTGACAAAGCAGCTAATTTGTTTAAAAACTTAGGCGTTGTTAAGGGTCAAACAGTTATGCTCACATTAAAGAGCAGGTATGAGTTTTGGTTTTGTCTTTTAGGACTGAATAAGATAGGTGCTATACCAATACCGGCCACACATATGCTAAAGACAGAGGATATAGTTTACAGAATTGAAAGTGCAAATATAAAAATGATAGTTTGCATAGCCGAAGATCAAGTACCAGAATGTGTTGATGAAGCAGAAAAAAAACTTAAAACCAACAAAATAATTAATGTAATTGTTGGCGGAGAAGAAAGGGAAGGTTGGATAAATTTCCGAGAAGAAATAGAGAAGACATCAGGGGATTTTAAACGTCCAACAGGCAAAGCATCAACCACCAACGAAGATCCTTCCATTGTTTACTTTTCATCGGGAACCACTGGACTACCTAAAATGATAGTACATGATTTCACTTATCCTCTGGGACACATAATAACAGCAAAGTATTGGCAGAAAGTGGCTGATAATGGACTTCATTACACTGTAGCCGACTCAGGTTGGGCCAAATGTCTCTGGGGTAAAATATACGGACAATGGATAGCTGGAAGCTCAATCTTTGTATATGACTATGATAGATTTGATGCAGGTCAAATGCTTGAAAAATCATCTAAACATGGAGTTACAACTTTTTGTGCACCTCCAACAATCTACAGATTTTTGATCAAGGAAGACCTTTCAAAGTATAACTTTTCCACCTTGGAGTACGCTGTAACAGCGGGTGAACCACTAAATCCTGAAGTTTACAATAAATTCTATGAATTCACTGGATTGAGACTTATGGAAGGTTTTGGCCAGACAGAAACCGTAGTATGTGTAGCCAACTTCCCCTGGATGAAACCAAGGCCGGGATCAATGGGAAAACCTTCACCAGGTTATGATATATTACTGATGGATAAGAATGGTAAAATCTGTGATGTGGGAGAGGAAGGGGAAATTGTTATAAAAACAGCGGATGGAAAACCACCAGGACTCTTTGTAGGATACTATTTGGATCAGAATAAGACTGATGAAGCATGGTACAATGATTATTATCATACAGGAGATACTGCTTGGAAAGATGAAGATGGATATTTATGGTTTGTTGGAAGAAATGACGACATTATAAAAAGTTCGGGTTATCGTATTGGACCATTTGAAGTTGAAAGTGCAGTTATATCCCACCCTTCGGTACTTGAATGTGCAATAACTGGAGTTCCACACCCTGTAAGGGGCCAAGTAGTTAAAGCCACCATAGTACTTGCAAAGGGCTATGAACCATCAGAAAAGCTTAAAAAAGAGATCCAAAATCATGTTAAAAGTGTTACAGCCCCTTATAAATATCCTAGAATAATTGAATTTGTAGATGACCTCCCCAAAACTATAAGCGACAAAATAAGGCGTGTAGAAATAAGGGAGAGGGATGAAGGAAAGGGTTAAATTGTAAAGATGAACGTACAACATAACAATCCCTAGTATATTTTGATTTTAGAATGGAAATCATTCGATTTATTTAATATAATCATTTTTCCAAAAAGATGATTAAATTTGTTTAACTCATTTGATTAATTATTCATGATCAAACAAGATATTAAAATATTTAAAAGAAATTTAGAATTCAAAATCGAGAAAAGAATGATAATATGTCTGAAAAGAAGGATAAAAGAGAAGCATATCCAATAATAAACACTTTAGAGTGTAAAGAATGTGAAAGATGTGTTTTAGCATGTAGGAAGGGTCTCTTAAAGATGGGTAAGTCCCTGAACGAGAGAGGATATCATTACGTTGAATATGTTGGAGAAGGATGTACTGGCTGTGGGAACTGTTATTACACCTGCCCTGAACCTCTTGCAATTGAAGTTCACATACCTAAAAAATCAAAGGATAAAAAAAAGAGAGCGGAGGAAATTGAATGGCAACGCAGCTCGTTAAAGGAAACACAGCAGTTATAATAGGGGCAATGTACGCGGGATGTGACTGTTATTTTGGATACCCAATAACACCAGCCACAGAAATCCTCCACGAAGCTTCAAAATATTTTCCAATGACCGGACGAAATTTTGTACAGGCAGAATCTGAAGAAGCAGCAATAAACATGGTGTATGGTGCTTCTGCAGCAGGCCACAGGGTTATGACTGCATCATCAGGTCCAGGTATAAGTCTTAAACAGGAAGGATTGTCTTTTCTGGCAGGAGCCGAACTGCCATGTGTTCTTGTGGATATAATGAGGGCCGGACCGGGATTAGGGAATATTGGTCCAGAACAAGCCGATTATACACAGTTGGTTAAGGGTGGAGGGCATGGAAACTACAAAAACATAGTTTTAGCTCCTAATTCTGTTCAAGAAATGTGTGATTTCACAATAAAATCATTTGAACTGGCAGATAAATACAGAAACCCTGTTGTTGTATTGGCAGATGGGGTGTTAGGACAAATGGTAGAACCACTACAATTTCCTGAAGAAGCAACAAAACCATCTATTGATACATCATGGGCAGTTTGTGGAAATAAAGAAACCAAGAAGAACCTCGTAACTTCAATATTTCTTGATTTTGAGCAGTTAGAAGATTTTAACTATAAATTACAGGACAAATATCAGGAAGTAAAAGATAAAGAAGTTGCATTTGAAGAATATAGGATCGAGGATGCTGAAATAATCCTTGTAGCGTATGGAATTAGCAGTAGAATAGCAAGATCAGCAGTTGAGAGTGCAAGAGAACGTGGAATAAAGGTAGGATTATTCAGACCAAAAACACTCTTCCCATTTCCTGAAAAAGCCCTTAAAAACATAGCTGAAGACAGGGAATGCACATTTATATCTGTTGAAATGAGTAATGGACAGATGTTAGAAGATATAATTCTGGCCATTGGTTGCAGCCGTCCGGTTAAACTTGTCAACAGGATGGGTGGAAACCTTGTAGATGTAAATAGTATCTTAAATAAAATTATAGAAGTTGGTGGTGGTGGATAAATGTCAAACAAGGTCGAAAAAGTTGATGAAAGGGTTTTAGCTAAACCGAAGTCAATTCTAAACGAATTTCCACGTAAAGGTGGAAGTGCCCCAACTGCAACACATTACTGCCCGGGATGTGGGCATGGGATTCTACATAAACTTATAGGTGAGGCAGTGGATGAATTGGGTATCCAAGATAGGATGGTTATGACCAGTCCTGTGGGATGTGCTGTTTTTGCTTATTATTACTTCGACTGTGGACATGTTCAAGTTGCACATGGAAGAGCTCCTGCAGTTGGAACTGGTATATCGCGGGCAGAAGATAATGCTATTGTGATTCTTTATCAGGGAGACGGGGATTTAGCATCAATAGGACTTAATGAAACTATTCAAGCAGCCAATCGTGGAGAGAAAATGGCTGTTTTTTTTATTAATAACACGGTCTACGGAATGACAGGAGGGCAGATGGCACCAACAACACTGGTTGGAGAAGTTACAGTTACATGTCAAGAGGGAAGAGATCCTCGTTATACTGGATACCCATTACATATGAGTGAACTCTTAAATAACCTTAAGGCGCCTGTTTTTATTCAAAGGGCTTCACTTTCAGATGCATCACATATACGGATGGCTAAAATAGCGGTTAAAAAGGCATTAGAAATACAGAGAGATGGAAAAGGTTATGCATTTGTAGAACTGCTCTCGCCATGTCCAACTAACCTGAGACAGGATGCTGAAAGTGCTGAAAAATTTTTAAATGAACAGATGGAAGTTGAATTCCCACTTGCAAAATTCAGAGACAGAACATCCGAGGTTGAACCGTTATGTAGGGAAGAAAGTGATTTTTCAAAGGAATCCCTAGACAGAATATTTGAAGTAGAGTTGGACAGTACAATGGAAGCAGTTGACGATCCCAACTTTGAAACAAAAGTCATAAAAATATCAGGATTTGGTGGTCAAGGTGTTCTGAGTATGGGTCTCATATTAGCAGAGGCAGCGTGTAAAGCTCGCCGTCATGTTTCATGGTATCCATCATATGGACCAGAACAGCGTGGAGGTACTTCCAACTGTACTGTTGTAATATCTGGTGAACTCATAGGATCTCCTGTTGTAAACCATCCGGATATTTTAGTTGCACTTAACAAACCATCGCTAGAAGAATTTGCAGAAAGGGTTAAAACTAATGGTATAATTCTTTATGACACTGAAATTGGGGAATTTAATGCTCCAGAAAATGTTAAAGCAATAGGAGTTCCAGCTTTGAAAATTGCGAAGGAACATGGTGTTGGAAAGGCAGCAAATACTGCAATGTTAGGTGTATTAATGGCCATTTCAACGGAACTATCCGAGAGAGTTTTTGAAGATGCTGTTAAACAGGCATTTGCAAAAAAACCTAAAATGATTCCTGTAAATCTTGATGTACTCAAATCAGGTTCAAAATGGGCTAAAAAGAATTTAAATATTTTATAAATTTTGGAATGATGTATTAATCCCCTATTCCCTTTTTTTAAATTATTTTTTAAATTATTTATTTTGAATTCAACCTATTTGTTTTATTTACCATAAAATTTTAGAACTGGACTAAATTGTCTAATCTAAATCAGTATATATCAATACTATACAAATATAAGCTTATTAAAATCTAATAAAGCGTTAAATTTCCTTTAATTAGCATTTAAAACAAAGTTTAAGTAAAACAAAGTATAAAACTATATGTAAGAAAATGAGTTTTTTTGATTATTTTAGGAGGTTTGAAATGTCAAACAATTCATTAGGAAATGATGTCAGCATAGTTCTTTGTGGAGAAGCAGGTCAGGGTATCCAGACTGTCGAAACTATAATTGTGAAAGCCCTAAAAAATAGTGGATATAATGTTTTTTCAACAAAGGAATATATGTCCCGTGTTAGGGGTGGTGAAAACTCTACTGAAATTAGGGTGTCATCAAAGAGAGTTATTTCGTATGTTAACAGAATAGACATACTCCTTGCTTTGAGTGAAGGTGCGGTTCAACATCTTGAAAATCGTATCACATCAAAAACCCTTATTATTGGGGACGAAATGCATTTTAAATCTCTTTCTAAAGAAAAATATAATTTTATAGGGGTAAAATTTTTAGAGATGGCCAAAGAAATGGGCAGCGCCATCTTTTCAAATGTAATAGCTGCAGGAGCTATAGTTTGTATCTTAGATGTACCCAAAGCAGTTTTTGAAAGTTGTATAAATGATATTTTTACCAGTAAAGGAAAAAAAATTGTTGATAAGGATATAGCTGCTGGCATGAAGGGTTATGAAGTAGGAATGGAACTAGTTGATTCTGGAAGGATCAAAGTTGAAGTAGAAAAAGATTCTGATGTGGGTGATGAACTACTTTTAGATGGTACTATCGCAGTAGGATTAGGTTGTATTGCTGGAGGTTGTAAATTCATGGCTTCGTATCCAATGACACCTTCCACACCATTACAAGTATTCATGGCCGCTCATTCAGAGGAATTTGATATGGTCTTTGAACAGGCAGAAGATGAAATAGCCGCAATCAACATGGGTCTTGGAGGATTCTATGCAGGGGCAAGATCGATGGTTGCAACATCCGGAAGTGGATTTGCACTTATGGAAGAAGCTGTAGGTCTTTCGGGCATGATTGAAACACCAATAGTAATATATATTGGTCAAAGGCCAGGACCAGCTGTTGGGTTGCCAACAAGAACTTCACAAGAAGATCTTAATCTCGCACTTTATTCGGGTCCTGGAGAGTTTCCTAGAATCATTTTTGCTCCTGGAAATTTTAAAGATGCATATGAATTATCTCAAAGAGCATTTAACCTGGCAGATCACTATCAAACTCCAGTTTTCATACTTTCAGATCAATACTTCGCCGATATATTTTATAATCAACCTAAATTTGATATTGAAAGTAAAATTGAAGATCATATAGTAAAAACTAATCCGGACTATGAGCGATATGAAATTACAGATAATGGTATATCTCCACGTGGAATACCAGGATTTGGAGATGGGTTGGTAGTTGTTGACTCTGATGAACATGATCAAATGGGACATTTAACTGAAAATCTTGATATAAGGATCAAGATGGTTGATAAACGTCTAAGAAAATTAAAAGAAATTGAGATGGAAACGGTTCCACCCGAATTGTTGGGCAATTCAGGATATGAAACACTTGTAATTGGATGGGGATCGACTTACGGTCCAATTAAGGAAGCATTGTCCAATCTTGAAGACGATAAAATTAGTTTTTTATACTTTAAACAACTCTATCCTCTACACCATTCAACAGAAAAATCCCTCAATAAAGCTAAAAAAACTATAATATTTGAAAATAATGCACAAGGACAATTTTCAGATTTAATTAAACTTAAAACTGGGTTTGAAATCGAGAAAAAAGTTTTAAAATATAATGGTATGCCCTTTTCAGTTGAAGAAATTGAAGATAATCTCAAAGCATTTACGGGGGGATAGAATATGGATCCTAAAGTATTTGATGTGGAAGATGCAGATGTGGCGTGGTGTCCGGGATGTGGAAATTTTTCAATCCTTAAAACTTTAAAGGAATCATTATCTGAAATGGAAATAACTCCACAGGAACTTGTTATGGTATCTGGAGTAGGACAAGCAGGTAAATTACCTCATTATATTAAATCAAATGTATTTAATGGACTTCATGGTAGATCATTACCTGTTTCAACGGCAATAAAAGCTGTTAATCCCGAACTCATTGTTATTAATGTGAGTGGGGATGGTTGTACATATGGTGAAGGCGGAAATCACTTTATTCATAACATCCGTAGAAACCCAGATATCACAAATATAGTTCATAATAATATGGTTTATGGACTTACAAAGGGTCAAGCTTCACCAACGAGTCAAAGGGATTATAGTACACCTCTACAGATAGAGGGAGTAGCTTTGGAACCATTTAACCCATTGGCAATTGCCATAGCCCTAAAAGCATCTTTCGTTGCAAGAGCATTTAGTGGTGATATCAATCAAACAAAAGAAATCCTTAAAAAAGCTATAAAACATAAAGGATACGCTTTAATCGACATATTCCAGCCATGCGTAACCTTTAACAAGGTTAATACATATCAATGGTTTAAAAACAACACATATTACCTTGATGAATCACATGACTATTATAATAGGGAAGAAGCATTCAAAAGAGCTATAGAAACTGAAAAATATCCATTAGGAATATTCTATAAAAACTCGGATAATGTGACATTTGAAGAGAGTTTATCATCCTACAAAACAGACAAATCACCATTATACCAGAGGGATTTTCATGAGGATAAATTGAATAAACTCATAGAGAGTATGAAGTAATTAATATCAAATAACAGATTTTTTAGATGTGGAAATAAAAATTAAGGGTTTTGTTATCTGTAATTCGAGGGATTAAATGGGAAAAATAAGCATACTATCTTGGAATGTCAATGGCATTAGAGCAGTACATAAAAAAGGATTTTTAGAATGGTTTAAAAGTGAAAAACCCGACATACTTTGTATTCAGGAAACTAAAGCAACAAGAAAACAATTTCCAAATGATATTAAAGATGTTGATGGTTACAAACTGTATATCTCCGAAGCTGTTAAGAAGGGATACAGTGGAACAGCCACTTATTCTATTATGGAACCTTCAAATGTTGTATATGGATTTGGAATTGAAAAATTCGATCTAGAGGGTAGAATTATAGTATCAGACTATGATGATTTTGTATTGTTTAATATATACTTTCCAAACGGTAAAATGTCACCAGACAGACTGCAATATAAAATGGATTTCTATGATGCATTCCTAGATTATGCAGATAAATTGAAGGATGAGGGCAGGAATATTATAATATGTGGGGATGTGAACACAGCCCATAAAGAGATAGACCTTGCACATCCCAAGGAAAATTCAAAGATTTCAGGGTTTCTACCGGTAGAAAGGGCCTGGTTGGATAAATTTTTCAGTCATGGATATGTAGATACTTTCAGGGAAT
>PLTK01000208.1:10646-10818 GCA_003164415.1 Methanobacterium sp.
ATGTAATGGGTTCAGACCATTGTCCGGTTGGAATAGACATAAAGACCAAGGATTAAATAAATACACTAACTCCATTTTAATATATTAAGAATTCTAAAAAAAAATTTATTCTATTCTATTTTTTTTAGTACAAATAATAAATAAATCCAAACTTAAAAGTTTTATTATATGT
>PLTK01000110.1:0-3261 GCA_003164415.1 Methanobacterium sp.
CTTGCCATTGTAGAAGAAGCTGTACAAGCATCAGATATGGTAAGAGAGCTTCAAGAAGAGAAATATGGCGGTGCTTACTTCACAACTGCAGATAAAGTTCCTAATAAACGTTGAAAATACTATATTTTAAAAACAGTACCATGACAAATAGTATCTACGATATTACGAAGTATGGGGAAAGGAAGAATATAGAGTTTAAAGAAAATCTTAATGTAGATTATCATTTGAAAACAGACAGGAAACAACATCTTGCATCCCAAATGAAATACAGAATGGAAAAAGGGGATGGAGAAGCTATTTATTTTATTGGTGTTCATGATAAAGGACATTTAATAGGACTGCCAGATTCAGAATATAATGAGTCTATTTTTGTTTTAAGAAGTATAGCCCAGGAAATTAGTGCAGAAATACTGGAAATCGAAAAACATCCTGCAGAACATGGAAATGTTGCCAAGGTAAGAATAGGAAAATCACAGAAAAACAAAAAGAAACATTTACTTGTGGGAGTTGCTGGACATGTTGATCATGGAAAAAGCACGTTGGTAGGTACATTGACCACAGGAACACTTGATAAGGGATCTGGACAGAGCAGAATATTTTTAGATGTACAAAAACATGAAATAGAAAGAGGATTGTCAGCCGATCTTTCATTTGCTGTTTATGGATTCTGCAATGAGCAGGTTATTAGAGTTGATAATCCATTAAAAAAGAAGGAAAAATCAAAACTAGTGGAAAAATGCGATAAAGTGGTATCCTTCGTTGATACTGTAGGACATGAACCATGGTTGCGTACAACCATCCGGGGCATAGTGGGTCAAAAACTTAATTATGGTCTTCTTACAATTGCTGCGGACCAAGGACCAACTCATATCACTAAAGAACATTTGGGAATCATCCTTGCAATGGAATTACCCGTGATAGTTGCAATGACAAAAATAGACGTTGTAACATCTGAAAAGATCATCGAAGTGCAAAAGAAAATATTTGATCTGCTTAAACTTGTTGGAAGAATCCCTTACATGATAAAATCCATTGATGATGCTGATTTTGTAACGGAACATATGAATCAACATATAGTTCCAGTTGTTAAGGTTTCTCCAGTAACTGGAGTTGGTTTAGACCTGTTGGATAAATTATTTTTGAAACTTAAAATCCCATCCAATGGCAAAGAACTAAAAAAACCTTTTATGATGTATATCGACAGAGTATACACAGTATTAGGAGTTGGAACCGTGGTTAGTGGTACAATTAGGCAGGGTAAAGTTAAAAAGGGAGATAAACTCCGTTTAGGGCCAATAAACACTGGAGAATTCATGGAAACCAGTTCCAAATCAATGGAAATGCATCATTACCGTAAGGATACTGCTGAAGCTGGAGAGGTCGTTGGAATTTCCATAACCGGAGTTGACATCGATGAAATTAGACGTGGTATGATACTTTGCAGTTCAGAATATTTTGCACCTTCTGTAAGAGAATTTGAAGCCGAAGTAGCCATATTAGTACATCCAACAACTATTAAAAAGGGGTATGAATGTATAGCCCACATCGAAACAATTGCTGAAACAATGACATTTGAACCAGTTGATAGCGAGTATATGTCTGCAGGGGACACTGGAAAAATTAAAATGAAATTCAAATATCGTCCGTGTAGTATAAAAGTGGGACAAAAACTAATATTTCGTGAAGGTCGAAGCAAAGGAGTTGGCACCATAACACGTATAATCCAATAGATCGAATTTTTAAACACAATTTTTTATTTTATAAATTTATTTTTTTTGAATATTTAAATCTCATTATTATTTTATACGATTTTTAATATCTTCAACCATCTCACATGCCTTGCAGATATTTAATGAGGATGGCTCGTTGCAAAGTTTACACTGCCCAATATTTATTTCTTTTTTTTCGAATTTAAAAGTTTTAGAGAATGATTCTAAAATTGATAATTTAGTTCCCTTTCTTTTACCTTCCAACTGATTTAAATAATTCTTGACTTTGGACCTTAAAGAGGTATGAGAGTATGGGCATTCTGCAAAATGTACATCTACATTATTCATTACAGCCCACATCCCCACATCCTTCTCCGAAAGTTTCCATAGAGGTTTTATACGAGGTATTAAATTAGGATGTATCCTGTCTAACTTCGGCCCAAATTTTGAGAACCGTCTGAAATCTGCCTTAGCAAAGCTCATTAAAAATGATTGAATCTCATCATCAAGGTTATGTCCTGTTGCAAGCTTATCAACACCTAAATCATTGGACATTTTGTTTAAAAGCTGCCTCCTAAAGACACCACAAGGTATACAAGCACTTTGGTACAGACCAGATACTTGGTCTAGTGTGAAACCGTATTCCTGCTTAAAAGATCCCTCAACAAGTTCAATACCAAGTTTAGAAGCATTCATTCTTGCAGCAGTTATACCTTCACCCCTGTATCCACAAACACCTTCATCGATAGATACNNGCTATTAATTCAAAATCAAATTCTTCCATTAACTCGACAAGTAGATGCAATGTTAGAACACTATCCTTTCCGCCTGAAAGTCCTACAGCGATCCTATCATGAGGTGCTATTAAGTGATAATCTTGTATAACATTCCTTGCTGTGTCCATAATATATTGATTGAACTCAAATCGATCAACAGATTTCATAAAAAAATATATGAAATCATAAACATAAATAAGGGTATGATAACAGCCGAACTTACAATAATTCCAATTGGGACGTCAAAAACCAGCTTGAGTAAATATATTTCAGCTGCTGTAACTGCTTTAGATAAAGATGGGATTAAATATGAATTAACAGGTATGGGTACATTGTTAGAGTCTGATGATCTGGGAAAAATTTTTTCTGCCATCACAGCTGCTCATGAAGCTGTTTTTGAACAAGGTGCCGATAGGGTTGCAACAAATATAAAAATAGATGAAAGAAGGGATGTAGAAAAGACAATAGCAGACAAGGTTTCTTCGGTAACCCAAAAACTCGGATAATTCCAATTCTAAAAAAAAAAAATCAAAGGTTCTTTGATGATTCCCTAAGAGCGGAAACAATTTCTTCCAGTTCTGATTTTTCCAGTGATGGATGAACTGGTAATGAAAGGACTTCTGAAGATGCAGATTCTGCTTCAGGACAGAACCCATTAAACCCAAGTTCTCGATATATTTTCTGCTGATATATTGGCTTTGGGTAGTGTATTCCAGTACCAATACCCCTATCTTTTAAAAATTCCATTAAACTATTCCGATTAGATTCTTCAACCC
>PLTK01000110.1:3283-5784 GCA_003164415.1 Methanobacterium sp.
TCGGTCATTCTGAAATTATATCCTAAAACAACATGTGTATACCGTTCACTTTCACCGTGTGCTCTTAATACCCTGGCTTTTTCAGCCATTTCAGCGTTGTCTGTTGTTATGATGCCGCCTTCACTAGTGGTCATATTTTTTGTTGGATAAAAACTAAAACATCCCATATCACCTAGGCTACCAGTTTTTTTTCCTTTGTAAGTTGCACCATGTGCTTGTGCAGAGTCCTCTATAACTGTAAGGCCATGATCATTGGCGGTTTTGTTTATAGGATCCATGTCTGCTGGTTGACCATAGAGATGAACCGGCATAATAGCCTTGGTATCCTCTGTAACTGCTTCATCTATTTTTTCAGGATCTATATTATAAGTTTTCCTATCAATATCAACAAAAACAGGTTTTGCACCCACATAAAGTATAGAATTTCCAGTGGCCGCGAAACTGAATGGTGTTGTTATAACTTCATCTCCAGGCCCAATGTCCGCAGCAAGTAATGCAAGATGAAGAGCTGTTGTTCCTGAACTTGATGCTACTGCGTGTTTTACACCTACATATTCTGCAAAATTTTCTTCAAATTCTGCTACACGAGGCCCTTGGGCAAGAAAGCCCGATCTTAAAACTTTTACTACTTCCTCTACTTCTTCGTCAGATATAATGGGTTTAGCAATTGGTATCATTTTGTTTTGTCACCTTAAAATTCATCATTAAACACTTAAATAAAATCTAGTATTATCTCAGAAAAATTCAATCCCCTAAACAAGAATATGGTTTAGATCCTGCAGTACTAATAAAAGAAATTATTTAATTAATTTTTAAGAACTTAATTAAATTTATGGATTTATTTAATATAAATACTGTTATCATGTTCGATGATATTGGTAAAATAATGAATTGTTCAAGGGAAATTATAATAATTTTACTTGAATATCCTGTATATATTCTCCCTTTTATTCCAGAACAGGATTATGATAAGTAAAGCTGCCATTGCTATTAATAATGGGATACCTGAATATGAACTGGATGAAGGCGATGTGAATAATGAAGGTAAATTTCCAAGACCAGAATTTGGAGAGTTTAAAAATAGTGCAATAAACATGTTATTTGCTATATGGACACCCATAGCAGTTTCTAAACCATTTTCACCAAGCACAATTATTCCAAGCATCAGTCCTAATATTAAAGCTGATACAACTATTGTTATGCTCATCTCAAGGGTTGTTCCATTATAAAAATGGGCTAAACCGAAAATAAGGGTAGTTAGTATTAATGGGACAATAGGTTTCTTTGAAAGTAATCCAAATCCTTGCATTAGATATCCTCTAAAAAATAATTCTTCGAATGATGCTTGAAGAGGAAATACTAGTATGCTTATTATTAAAAGGTATAAAAAAGGAACAAAACTAAAATTAAAGGATAAACTGCTGTTATCATAGATATAAGAGATTAAAGTGAAAATCGCAAGTATTCCTGCCCATAATCCTGCACCCTTTAATATTCTAGCCCATTTAATGCTCTTTCCAGTATTTATGAGTTTATGAAAATTCTTTTTGTGGATAAACCGTATACACAAATAGAAGAGTAATGCAAATATTCCATAAGTTACTCCAATAAATATGAGAACTAGCATGGGATTATTTAGGATATTTAGTTCTCCAACCATTCCAGTAGTTCCCAAGCTGGAGAAATATAGTAACATGAATAGGACAAGGAATACTATAGAAGCAATTGTGCCTCCAATTACAGTAATAAGAATAGTTAGAAGGTAACTGCCCCTAGTATTTTTACCATTATTAACATTATCTAAAAAGTTTATCCTAGACATTTTAGTTTATCTCCATCTAAATTACAGAAATTTTATTCAATAATGCATATTTAATCTATTGCACAGATTTAATAAATTTTATTATAAACCTAAATTCATATAATTCATCTAATCTAATTCGAGTATCATAAATGGATTCAAGTTTAATTAAAATAACATAATTTATCAAAGGATATAAGAAAATGGGTAATAAAACAATTCGTGAAGGTAAAGTCGCATTAATGGTTCCTGAATTTGATAAAATTACAGCTAAGGCTTCTGTTTTCTATAACCCCTCCATGGAATTAAACAGAGATATTTCAGTAGCAGCTCTTACAGTATATAGAAAAGGTATTGATCATGATATAACTGTGTGCGATGCTTTTGGAGGTACAGGGATACGGGGCATAAGGTACGCCAAAGAAATAGAAGGGATTGAAAATGCTATTGTCAATGATTTAAACCCCCTTGCAGTTGAATTAGCTAGGGAAAATATCAAACTTAACCAGTTAGAAAACGTTATTGTTTGCAAAGAAGATGCAAACATGATCCTCAGGAAATGTAAGGGTAAGTTTGATGTAATTGATATAGATCCTTTTGGAACACCATCACCATATCTTGATTCTGCTGCAGCTAGTCTCAGAGCAGGCGGTATGATATGTGTAACTGCAACCGATACATCAGCTCTTTGTGGAACTTA
>PLTK01000110.1:5845-6133 GCA_003164415.1 Methanobacterium sp.
ATTGATGTGAAATTTTCACACAGCACAGAACATTACATGAGAATTTACGCTACTATTGGTAAAGGAGCAGCAAATACAGACGAATCATTACGATCATTGGGATATGTAGCACACTGTAAAGACTGTCTTTATCGGATTGTAATTAAAGGTTTAGCTCCATCAATTCCTGAGCAATGCCCAATATGTGGGGGTAACTTGAACATTGGAGGACCATTATGGTGTGGAGATATGTATGATGCAGATTTTGTAACATCAATGATCAGCACTGTAAAATGTTTATCTTTAAAC
>PLTK01000173.1 GCA_003164415.1 Methanobacterium sp.
TAATAGACCAGATAATAGGTCAAGAGGAAGCTGTTGAAACCGTTATAAAAGCCGCTAAACAAAGGAGAAATGTCCTTTTAATTGGTGAGCCTGGAATCGGTAAATCAATGCTTGCAAAGGGAATGGCAGAGCTATTGCCACCTGAAGAACTTCAAGATATATTGGTATATCCTAATATTGAAGATAACCACAACCCGCTTATAGGTGCTATGCCTGCTGGTGAAGGTAAAAAGGTTGTAATGAATTACAAGGTTAAAGCCAAAGCACAAGAAGAAAAGAAGAATATGATTATGATGATCATAATAGGATTCATTCTAGTGGTCGGATTTTTATTACAACAGTACTTAGCAGCTATAATAGCGGCAGGTATAGTTTTACTTGTAATAATGCAGATGAAACCAAGGAGTACTGTAATGGTACCTAAACTTCTTGTAAACAATGACAGTAAGAGTATAGCACCTTTTATTGATGCAACTGGTTCCCATGCTGGTGCTTTACTTGGTGATGTTAGGCATGACCCATACCAGTCCGGTGGACTTGGAACACCTGCACACGAACGTGTAGAGGCAGGAATGATTCACCGTTCAAATAAAGGTGTTTTGTATGTTGATGAAATAGGCACCATGCAAATGAAAACTCAGCAGGAACTTTTGACAGCTATGCAAGAGAAAAAATACTCTATAACTGGACAAAGTGAAACAAGCAGTGGTGCTATGGTACGTTCCCAAGAAGTTCCATGCGATTTCGTTTTGGTTGCTTCAGGAAACCTTCAAGTACTCGAAGGAATGCATATAGCACTTCGTTCAAGGATAAGAGGTTACGGTTACGAAGTATTCATGAAAGATTCAATGAAAGATACTCCTGAAAATAGGGACAAATTAGTACAGTTCATTGCACAAGAAGTTAAAAAAGATGGTAGAATACCACATTTTAGTAGAGAAGCTGTTGCAGAAATTATCCATGAAGCTCAGAGAAGAGCAGGTAAAAAAGATACTTTAACTCTTAAATTAAGAGATCTTGGAGGTCTTGTGAGGGCAGCAGGTGATATAGCTAAGGGTGAAGGGGCCGATACTGTAACAATAGCCCATGTTATCAGTGCTAAAAAACTTGCAAGAACATTAGAACAGCAGATTGCAGATAGATACATTGTCCAAAGGAAGAAATATAGTGTCTTCAAATCTGAAGGAAGCGAAGTAGGAAGGGTCAATGGACTTGCAATAATAGGTGATAGAAGCGGTATACTATTACCAATTGCTGCAGAGGCAGCTCCTGCTCAGAGTAAAGATGAAGGTAAAATTATAGCAACTGGTAAATTGGGAGAAATTGCTAAGGAAGCAGTTCAGAATGTAAGTGCTTTGATTAAGAAAAATACTGGTACAGATATATCCAACCATGATATACATATACAGTTCCTTCAAGCATACGATGGTGTCGAAGGAGATAGTGCCAGTGTGTCCATTGCAACTGCAGTTGTTTCTGCACTAGAAAATGTTCCAGTAGATCAATCTGTAGCATTAACCGGATCATTAAGTGTTAGGGGCGATGTGATGCCTGTGGGTGGAGTAACAGGTAAAATTGAAGCTGCTGCTGAAGCTGGAATGAAAAAAGTTCTAATACCTGCATCAAACATGGACGATGTTCTAATTGAAGAAAGGTACAAGAACAAGATACAAGTGATTCCAGTTGAAAATATGAGTGATGTACTTGAACATGCACTTATAGGAAATGGTAAAGAAGGGCTAATTGAGAAAATGAAGAAAATTACAGATATTGTACCTCAAGGTATTCTTCAAAAACCTCATAAACCAATGACACACTAAAATTGTTGTTCGAATATTTGATAGAATGAAAGATATCCTTTCATTATTTTCTATTTTTTTTATAAAAATACAATCAAACTTCTTGATTTAATTTAAGTTTACGACACTATTTTTCAAATCGCCATATTACATAGTATTATAAGTGGTGAGAACATATATTTTACAATAGAATTAAAATTAGATAATTTATTAAATAATATAAAATGTGTTCCTGAATTTCAAATTAAGTTAGTAGGTACTAATTTTTGATTTCAAAGATTTCAATTCGAAACCTAACAATTATTTTGAGCGTAATTTAACCTATTATAATTATTGATTTTTCAGGAAGCTAAAAGGAAGATAAAATGGAAAAACTTAGATTTAAAGATTTAGATATATCTAGCGAAATACAGAGAGCCGTTGAAGACATGGGATTTGAGGAGGCCACTCCAATTCAGTCCCTTGCAATACCACACATTCTTGAGGGTAAAGACGTCACAGGTCAGGCTCAGACAGGAACAGGTAAAACAGCGGCCTTTGGTATACCAATACTGGAGATGGTTAACCCATCCGAAAGGGAACTCCAGGCAGTTATACTGTGTCCAACCAGAGAACTTGCAATACAAGTTGCAGAGGAACTGAAAAAATTATCAACTTACATGAAGCGGGTAAACGTCCTACCAATTTATGGTGGTCAACCAATAGAAAGACAGATTAAGGCCCTCAGAAAGGGTGTACAGATCATAATAGGTACACCTGGTAGGGTAATGGATCATATGAGGCGTGGAACCCTAGAAATGGGTAACGTTAAGGTTCTTGTTCTTGATGAAGCTGATGAAATGTTAGACATGGGATTCAGAGAGGATATAGAGTTTGTTTTGGATTACATACCAGATCAGAGACAGATACTGCTATTTTCAGCAACCATGTCTCCTGATATACTGTACATTACAAGAAGATATCAGGATGATCCAGAATTTTTGAAGGTTGTTCCCAAGGAACTTACAGTTCCAGAAACTGAACAAGTCTACTTCGAAGTAAAAGAAAAAATGAAGCTTGACGTATTGTCACGTCTTCTGGATATCAACGACTTCAAATTGTCCCTTGTATTCTGTAACACAAAGAGAAGAGTAGACAAACTTGTAAGTCACCTTCAAATTCGAGGATACGCTGCAGACGGTCTTCATGGAGACATGAGCCAGAGACAGAGAGACAGTGTCATGTCCAAGTTCAGATCGGGGAATATTGAGATATTAGTTGCAACAGATGTTGCTGCACGTGGAATAGACGTGGAAAACGTAGAAGCAGTTTTCAACTACGATGTACCGAATGATGATGAGTATTACGTCCACAGGATCGGAAGAACAGGAAGAGCAGGAAAAACTGGTATTGCATTCACATTTGTGTCTGGGAAAGAAGTTTATCAACTCAGGGACATAATGAGATATACTAAAACCAAGATCGAACAGCAACAGATACCATCTGCAAGTGATGTTCAAGAAATCAAAACAAGCAACTTCCTCGAGAGAATCAAAAGAATAATAAACAATGAAAAACTCGATAAAGAAGTTCATATGGTTGAAAAGATGATGGAAGAAGATTACAGCTCTGTAGAAACAGCTGCAGCTTTACTTAGGATTGTCATGGAAAAATCCGGTAATAACACAACCACTCAGAATCCTGCTGAATTTGGAGATACAGGTGCAGGTGTGGGTCAAGTAAGGTTCTTCATAAACATTGGAAGAAAGGACAAAGCCAAGGCAAGAGATATTATAAAAGCCATAGCAGATAAAACCGGTTTATCAAGCTCATCTATAGGGAAAATTGATGTATTTGACAAGTTTTCCTTTGTAGAGGTGCCAGAAAGTAGTGCTAATGATGTAATTTCTTCCATGCGTGGCGCAAGAATAAAAGGTAGATCCGTTAATATGGAACCTGCCAATAAAAGAAGTTAAGATACATCTATCTTAATTTATTTATTTTACTTTTTTATTTTATTAATCTCAACAACTTAAATTATAATATATATCCAGAACCATCATTTTAATACTAATTGAAAATATATCTAGTTTTCTTTGTAAAATTTTACAAAAGAGGTTATAATATGTTAAAAAGAGAAGATTTAAGAGGAAATTGGCAAAGTCCAGTAATTGAAACTATTGAAAATCCTGATGGAAGTTTTATGTATATCAAAAGGGAAGCAATATTTATTGATGATAATTGGGACATATACATCCGTGCATACCTCGACGAAGATGGGGAAAAACCATTTTTTACCATTCACGCCAAGGGAAACTATATCATAGGTAAACAATCAGAAACTTTACCTGGAGCAGTGGCAGTTGACTTTCATAACAGGGCGAGATATGTAACAGCACATCAGCATTCCTTGATAGATATGTTAAATGAAACCAGCCCATTTGATGGAGAATGGATGTTAGATTTAGAACATGATGTTAGTTCAAAGGGATGTATATTGGTTCCTTCAATTGAAACATGTCCAGTAGAATATGATGTGATCAAAGTTCAGGGAAATGAAATTTATTTTGGAGATTTCACATCCGAACAGAAAGAAGATATTAAAAAGGTTTCCCAAGGTGATCAGAATCCCTCGGAGGGTCCTGATGGAATATGCAGCACTGAAAACAGACCACGTCAGCTGATTAATTATCCAATGATCAAACAGGATGATTAATTATATTTTTTTTTAACATTAACTATTCTTATAATAAAATAAAAAAAATTATTTATTCAAATTTCTTCAAATATCCAGCCACAAGTGGAGCTACAGATATAGTACTCACATCAGATTTGAGAGTATCGGTTGCAAATACATCATCCACACCAGCTGCAAATATTTTTAAAAGAGCATCTTCCACAAGTATAGGGTGAACGCAACCTACAATGACTTTATTAGCTCCAAGATCATTTAGTATCCTTGAAGCACTCACTATTGTGCCTCCTGTACTAATGATATCGTCTATTATTACAACATCCCTTCCCTTTACATCAAGATTTTTAGGTTTCATTTCAACCTTCTCGGGTGATATTCTTGTCTTATCGAGATAGTCACAATCACACTTTAAAATTCCTGAAATTTCCTCTGCAAATCCTAAAGCGCCTTTATCAGGCCCTATAATCATTGGATCATCTATTTGCTCATTAATATAATTAGCTATCATAGGCATGGCTGATATTTCATGTACAGGAATATTGAAAAATTCTTTAATATTTTTTTCATGTAAGTTAATTGAATAAATTTCTGATGCTCCTGCTGCTTCAAGAAGTTCTGCTACAATAACAGCAGAAACAGCCTCGCCGCTTTTAAATCTGCGTTCTTGTCTACCATATCCAAAATATGGGATCACAACTCTTGTTCTTTCAACACCAAGACTTTTAAGATTTTTAAGTAAAAGGAATAATTCCATTAGATTTTCATCCTGAGGATAGCCTGTTGATTGGATCACAACCACTTCCTTTGGAACTTCACCCTTTATCCGTATATAACGTTCTCCATCCGGAAACCTTCTGGTTTCAATGGGACTTAAATGTTCTCCTAAATCCCAAGCAACTTTAGCAGCAAGTTTCTGTGAAGCAGATCCGCCTATTATCAATAAAACCACCCGTTTCTGTTGGTATAATCATTGTAATCATTAATGTTACAGTTAATCATCATAAACTTAAGTTATTCCAACCACTATTTATCTGTTGAGTTATGATTGAAATCAATATTTGTCATGTATTCAAATATTTGTTAACTTTATTAATAAGCTTCCCATAATAGTAGGACATAATCAATACTAATCATAATTACGATGATGAGGTGGCTTAATGCACGAACTTTCAATGGCTGACGCTATGGTTAAAACAGTATTAGATGTTGC
>PLTK01000159.1 GCA_003164415.1 Methanobacterium sp.
TTCTAAAGGAAGACCTTGGATCGAGTAGAATGCTTTAAATCCTATATCTACACATTAATAAGGTATTGAACTTATTTTTTTTTGAATATACTAAAAATATTTATTTTTTAATAAATCTTATAATATGCTCCTCTAGACACTTTTACGGTTTCTTAGGATATCAGCTAACTTTTAATAATTATTAAATTAAATTTATCGCAAATTAGAAATAATGGAATCGAAATTGTATTTCAAAACATTTTTAGATCAAAAAAAATCTCTACAATAAATTTAAATCCTTAAATTCTGACTATTTTTTAATATTCCAACAAACAGGTTAAGAAACTCGTATTAAACAGTAATAGGGCCGTAAATTTATTCCAGTGCTTAGTTTATCACACAATTGAATTCAGAAAGAAGGAAAGCTTGATCAAAAAAAATTGGAAGTACAAAATTTGTGTAGTTAAAGGCAGTGAAAATATTAAATGTATTGAATGAACTATAATGATTAATCATAAAATTATAATATGCAACTTGGAATAATCAATATCTAAATTTGATATTTATCTACAAAAATATATTTCATCATTTGTGAATTAGAGGTGATCTTATGGAAGAATTCCGAATTAATCAAGCACAATCTATTCTTAGGGATGCAGCCAAGTCCAAAACGGGCCAAAAAAAGTTAAAATCACCTATGGAAGGTATTATAAATGTTAAAGTATTTGAAAGGGTATTAGATCTTTTATTTGAAGCTGAAGAATTTATATACACCAGCAGACCCACACACGAACTTGACATGGAGACTGCAACATTATTCGCGGGTAAGATCATCGCAGCCAGAACAGAAATCGATGATATACTTTCTGATTTTGGAGTTATTGATAAACCCGATTCTGAAGAGGATATAAAGGAATATTCAAAAGATTTACTAATTTTAACCACTAAAAATAGTTTTAAAAAAGCAATCACCAAATTCGGTGTAGACCCCCAGAGGATTGTTGTAGCAGGTGTGCCTCTGGATCCCGAAGATATGAAACTATTGAACCCTAAAATACCTGATGCTGCATTAATACCAATAAAAAATAAAATAGCCCATGTTAAAAATGATATTGAACGTAAAATGGAACAATTCAAACTTAAAAATATAATTGTTCTCGTTGAAAATGACAAACCCGGCGAAATACTGGGAAATCGTGCTGAAACTCTTTATAATGCTCAAACTATAACAAAAGAAAATTTAAAGGACATAACTGTCGCTGAATTTATTGAAATAGTGTCATGAACATTACATATTATTACATTGATGTCAAAACAAAATAAAAAAAAGTTAATATAGTTGTGATTAATTCTATTCTTAGTAGTTTGATCACTCAACATAAAAAAGATAAAAAAAAATGTTTACTATTTAGATTATTTATTTAGATCATCGATTTAAATGAATCAATTACGAACTTAGGGGTGAAAAAATTGGATAAATGTTTCCCAGATACCCAGGATAATATACCAACAATTCCTGTGCACCTTACTAGAGTTGGAGTTAAAGGAGTAAAAAAGCTTTTAAAAATTGAAAGAGAAGGAAAGAGGCCTATTGTACTTTTACCCACTTTCAATGCATTTGTTGATCTTCCAAGTACACAAAGGGGTATTCATATGTCTAGAAACCCCGAAGCAATAAGTGAAGTTTTAGAACAGGCTATTGAAGGCACATCAGTTGAAATTGAATCTTTATGTGCCAAAATAGCAAGTTGCCTTCTTAAAAAACATAAATATGCTAAAAGAGTTGAGGTCAGTATGAAGAGTGATTACATGATCATGAAGAGATCACCTGTAACTCACATCAAAACACAAGAAATGACCAATATCATGGCCGATGCCATCGGAATCAGGAATGATGAGGGGATTGTTATAAGAAAAATGATCGGAGCAGAAGTGGTTGGAATGACTGTCTGTCCATGTGCTCAAGAATCAACCAAGGAATCTGCTAAGGTGGATCTTCTAGAATTTTTAGACGAAGAAACCACTGAGAAGGTCTTGAACACCGTATCATTCGCTTCACATAACCAACGTGGACGTGGAATGATAATGATGGAAGTTCCAGAGAACCAGGTAATCCGAGCCGAAGATTTAATAAGAATAATTGAGGATTCAATGAGTTCTCCAGTATGTGAACTCCTAAAAAGGAGCGATGAAAATGCTGTTGTTGTACACGCTCATAAAAATCCNNGACGATGCCCTTGTAACTGTAAGGCAGATCAACGAAGAGAGTATTCACAGACACAATGCATTTGCTGAAAAAGTCGCAACTATGGGCGAATTGAAGAGAGAAATGAAGAATGGAGGCAAATAACATTGATGCCAACACATGAAATTGCAGGAAAGATAATGGGTGAACTTGATGCATTCCATGGATCTAGACCAGCAATCGACACACCACAAATTTTGATTGTAAGAGGAATGTCAAAGAAAAAGATAGATCCCGAAGAACTTTCAAATATAATTTCTGAGATTATGAAGGGCATTGGAGCTAGAAAAATGGATATATTTTCAGAAGAAGCAACCGATGTCATAGGTATAATGGACGAAAATATAAGGGCAACAGTAGAAATACCTGGTGAAACTGATGTTTATGGAATATACCGACTTAAAGAGTCATTTGAAGCTATGAACTGTCACACCGATTACGGTCTCGGCACTATAGGCCAATTAGCAGTCTTTTTAGTGCTTTATAAAGATAAAAGTGGTATTGGCCCCCTCTTTGTCGAGTTGGTTGTATCAAATTCAGAAGCATAATTGAACTAAAGATAGGGGAAATTACCCTTACTATTTTTAAATAAACTAATCAGTGAAAAAATGAGAATTTTATCTAAAGAAGATCTATTAACCCTTCTAAATGGAAAACATAGTGAAATATTATCTTTAATGTCTGAAACTAGTCTTTTAAGGGATAATAACATCATAACATATTCAAAAAATGTTTTTCTTCCACTCACAGACATTTGCAGAAACAACTGTGGATACTGTACATTCAGAAAGGATCCCGGATCAGATAAAGCCCAAATACTCATGAAACCCGATGAAATAAGGAGCATTATTGAAAGAGCTAATTCTTTCAATTGTAAAGAAGCACTCTTTACTTTTGGTGAGAAACCCGATGAAACAGACAGTGTAATGTCTTATTTGGAGGATCTTGGATTTACCGGGATGTTAGAATATTTATACTTCATTTGTGATGATACACTGAAAAATTCAGGACTTTTACCCCATAGCAACCCAGGAATACTTAAAAAAAATGAACTTAAAGTGCTAAGGGAAGTTAATGCCTCAATGGGTTTAATGCTTGAAACCAGCAGCCAGCGTATAATGGAAACAATAGCACACAAAAATAGCCCTGGAAAAGATCCCAAACTAAGAATTGCAACAATTGAAAATGCGGGTAAATTAAAAATACCATTTACAACCGGTCTTTTAATTGGGATAGGCGAAACAGTAACAGAACGCGCAGAATCACTCCTGGAGTTAAGGAGAATACAGGATAAATACGGCCATATTCAAGAGATAATTATACAAAACTTCAAACCAAAACCCGGAATCCCTATGGAAGGCTTCAAAGAACCTTCATTGGCCGAAATGATCAAAATGGTATCTGTTACCAAACTCATGTTTCCTGATGTAAGTGTACAGGTTCCACCAAATCTGAACAAAGACCACTCTCAAATATTTTTAATGTCCGGAGCAGATGATTGGGGCGGTGTTTCTCCTTTAACTCCAGATTTTGTAAATCCTGAAGCTCCATGGCCCGAGATTGAATATCTTAAACTTATAACAGAAGAACTTGGTTTCAAACTTCAAGAGAGACTTCCAGTTTATCCAAAATATATCAACGAAGAATTTTTAGACCAGGAAATACTTAAAAAAATTATGTAAATGAAAACCATGAAAATATAATTTTTAAGGTAAACCGAATGATCTAAACTTCTTTATTAATCTAAAAAATGGTAAATAATCTTTACTTAATATTCTAAGAAGGATAGTTATTTTATTTTAGCATCAATCACCACGTGGTAAACACCAGGTGAATATGGTTTTATAATTCGTTTATTAACTATTTCAACCATCTGCCTATCCGCTGCAATCGCAGCTTGGTTTATACGATCCACAGGCCTGGTAAATTTCAGTTTATCGGGTACCGACTCATGATAATGAATTATTCCCCCTTCCTTTAAAACATCCATTGCAACGTCTAGATACTCGTTGGTGTTTCCAATATAACCCATTAAAACACGATCTGCTATGCCTCTTGGTGCAATTTCTCTGCAGTCCCCTAAAAATGGTTCTAAAATACCTTCGACTTTATTTAGATGTACATTTTCACATAGATAACCATAGGAAATGGGATTAATTTCAATAGAATATATCTTTCGAGGTTTTGAATGTACTGCCATTGGTATTGAGAAGTATCCAATGCCTGCAAACATATCAACAATTGTTTCACCATGTTTTGCAATAGTGGACATTCGCTTTCTCTCTGTTGTGTTACCCTTGGACCACATTATCCTGGAAACATCCAACTTGAATGAACACTTGTTTTCACGATGTATGGTTTCGGTTCCCTCGCCAATAATCATTTCAACATCAGGTTCCCTTTTTAAACCACTGATACGTCCCAATTTAACTATCCTGTTAACTCCTGGTGTTTCAAGAAGCTTTTCAGGATTCTCAACATCCCCTTTTATTACAAGAATATCCCCTATTACCTTACCCTTCATAAGAGTACGTGCTTCTTAAAGTTTAAATATCTTTCACAATCAAAGAAAATTAGAATTAAATTTTATAAAGTGAACTGGATCATGTGTGAGACAAAAAAGATAATTACCCCATCCAACCAACCTTATTCAATTAATTAAAAATGATCAAATTATTAGGAGAGATTCTTATGGGAAAAGTTAATAGACAGGAAATTCTCGATGTTTTAAAAGGATACGATAAAGAAAATATAACTATAGCAACATTAGGAAGTCATACCTCACTCCATATATTAAAAGGAGCAAAAAAAGAAGGTTTTAAAACTGCTGTTGTTTGCGAGAAAGGTAGAGAAGTTCCTTATAAACGATTTAAGGTTGCAGATGAGTATATTATTGTTGATAAATTCAGCGATATTGTAAATGATGATGTTCAAGAAAAATTAAGAGCAATGAACAGTATTGTTGTCCCTCACGGTTCTTTTGTAGCATATGCAGGATTAGATCGTATCGAAGATGAGTTTAATGTGCCTATGTTTGGAAACAGAGACATCCTAAGATGGGAGTCTGAAAGAGACCTTGAAAGGAAATTAATGGTAGAATCCAATATTAGAATACCAAGAAAGTTCGCTGACCCATCAGATATTGATAGAACTGTTATGATAAAGTTCCCTGGTGCACGAGGAGGAAGAGGATATTTCGTTGCTTCAACACCCGAAGAATTCCACCAAAAAATTGAATCCATGCTTAAGAGGGAATGGATAGGAGAAGAAGATGTTGAAAATGCACATATTGAGGAGTATGTTTCTGGATGTAACTACTGTATTCACTATTTCTATTCAGCATTGAACGATGAAGTCGAATTAATGGGAATGGACAGCCGATATGAATCCAATATAGATGGATTAACAAGAATCCCTGCAAAAGATCAGCTTGATGTTGCATTGGATCCTTCATATGTAATAACAGGTAATCATCCTGTAGTCATGCGAGAATCATTACTCACACAAGTATTTGAAATTGGAGACAATTTAGTTGAAGGAGCTAAAAAACTGGTTGCTCCTGGAATGAGTGGTCCATTCTGCATGCAGAGTCTGTGTACAGATGATTTAGAGATAGTTGTTTTCGAAATGAGTGCTAGAATTGACGGTGGTACAAATACCTTCATGGACAGCTCCCCCTACAGCTACCTACTCTTCGGTGAAAATATGAGCATGGGCCGTAGGATAGCTCGTGAAATTAAAAATGGAATTGAATCTGATAGGTTAGATATTTTAATAACCTGATTATTTCATTTTATTATATTTTTTTTAAATTTTAATTTTACTCAAAAGATAATATTACATACCATTTAACATCAACTGCGTTGTGAATTGAAGATTCTGCAATAAATCACATAAAAAATACTAATATAGAAAACATTTATAAGTAT
>PLTK01000104.1:0-514 GCA_003164415.1 Methanobacterium sp.
TTATATCCATTTTCAGGGACAGAGGTATTTAAACAATAAATATTTTATTGAATTTAATTCTGTTATCATATTTTTTTTTAATTTAGGAAATTAATATGGGTACTAAAAAATTTTGACATTAAAAAAAAAAAAAATTATTTAGAGTCTTTAAGAATTTCCATACCCTCAACAAATACTTTAGCAAAGTATTCTACATGTTCCTTAGGTATTGAGAAACTAACACGAANNAAATATCTATTGCAAGCATATTACCATCAGAAGGATAGACAGGTAAAAATGCATTTTCAACTTGATCAACTGCTCTTTTGATAATATCCTGATTAGACCTAGTTATAGTTTTAATACGTGTCAACCATTCCTTTTTTGATTTAATTGCAGCAATAGCTCCTCGTTGAGAAACTACATTAGTTCCAAGATCGTTGATCACTATTGTTTTTATAGATTTTATAATTTCAGGCACTCCTATAACAGACCCAATTCTCATTCCTGCCATTCCATATATCTTAGAGAAACT
>PLTK01000104.1:534-13140 GCA_003164415.1 Methanobacterium sp.
AGAGGGTCAACTAATGATATTAACTTAGTATTATCATCCATATTCTCCCTTACAAGTTGTGGTGTGAGTTTGTAACCACATGCCTCATTGTAGATTGGTATTGACTTGACATGGTCTCCAAAACGACTTGCAAAATTATCTATTATAAGGTAACCTGGATCGCAAGTGATGGTGTTGTCTGTTGGTGCCAAGATATCATTTGTACACAAATAAAGTGATTCTGTACCCCCTGCTGTTATAAGTATCTCAAACCCATTTTGAAGTCCTAAATCTTCTAATATAAGCTTTTTGAGTTCTGGAAAACCTTCTGGTGGTGGGTATTTATTATAATCACGCTTTTTGATACTACTCATCATTGAATCCATAATCTGATTTTCATCATGAAGATGATTTGTATTTTGACCCATCCAGACCATTTCTTTGTCGTTGAATACAAATTCAAAGAATTCATTGGCTGTTTTGTATCCTTTAGGTATTGATTTTGCGGGTTTTGCATATTTTTTTGGTGAAATCATATTATCTCACAACACTTTTATATAAATATATTAAAAAAATAGATATCCTCAGAATCATAAGTCTCCTAATTTTGATCATATAGATGATTCTCCAATATCCTAATCCATTTTTGTTCTTAAGCTCATTAATATTTAATTTCAGATGATTTAAAATTATCGTATTCTAAACAAATAGAGTTTATATAAATGTCAAAAATTAATAAAAAAAATCCCATATTTTTTCTAAACTAACTAATATAACCACTTTTAATCTTTAATTCTATCTAAATATTATGACAACTAATATTATCCTAAATTAGTTAATATGTGAAAATATAATAGGAATCTATTCAATCCCATGGTCCACAATTCTAAAACGGGCTCTTAGACCTTCAGGCCTACTTCTGTGTCTTTTCAAAGTTGCCGACCTTTCTCCAAGACCATTAGCTCTTGCTAGTTCAACAACAATCTTACTCCAGTATTTGAGGATAGTTCCACCAACAGGTTCTATAATTCCATCCCCATCAAAAACAGAATAGATGTGATTGGTTATTACTACTGCTACATTATGATTTCTAGCTATTCTAGATAATAATGCCATCTGTTGACCGAGTTCACGGTTAGTTTGAGATGAATCGCCTTCTTTGAGTCTGTAGAGTGCAACTGCGGAATCAAGTATGATGAGTTCGACGGTCTCTCCCCTAGAATCTAATAGATTTTCTATTTTTTTCAAGACTTCTATCTGTTCGTTAAAACTGGTTGGTTCGAATATAATTATGTTATTTGCAAAACTGTCAAATTGATTATTTGATATCTGTTTTACCCTTTCTATTGACAATCCACCTTCCGTATCAACATATATAGCTTTATTTCCCTTTTTTGCACAAGATACAAGTAATTGTAGGGCTATATTAGTTTTTCCTGATCCAGGTGGCCCATAAAATTGAGTTAAACATCCTTTTTCAACACCTCCGCCCATGATCACATCGATGGGGGATCCTGTAGATATTTTTGTATTTTCATCTATGTCTGCTAAAACCTTCATTTAAATCTCCTGAATTTAGTATTTTATAAATATAAAAATTCAATATTTTCATCCACTAAACAAGTTATTTACCAATTATCCATCATCACAATAAACGAATTAAATTCTAATTTGTAATTGAATTTAATAATAGAAATATCTTTGCTGTCTTAAAATGAAATTAAAAGGGAATATTTAGTCGAATAAAAATCATGACCATATTATTTAGAAAATATAAAGAATTTAACTAGTTAAGTCATATGGGGGATACTTCTGAACTATAAAAAAAACTTTTTCAGACCATATCCTCTGAACAAATATTTCCAGAACCTTCACGCAAAACTTTAGGAGGATAAACAGTCATATCAATTACAGTAGATGGAATTCCATGTTTACAAATACCTGCATCCATAATAATATCAATAGAAGACCCTAATTGTTCTAATACTCCGTCTGCAGATTCGGGAATATCATATCCTGACAAATTAGCGCTAGTACTGGTAATAGGAAACTCCTTTGAAAGATCTTTACATATACTGTTATCTGGAATTCTAATCCCTATCTTATCACTTCCAGCTGTTAAAAGTGAAGATATGTTATCATTCTTCTTTAAGATTATAGTAAAAGGTCCTGGTAGGATATTCCTTATGATAGTTTCGGCTTCAGCATCCATGTGTGCAACATGTTTTATATCCTCAATTTTAGAGATGCATACAGATAATGGTTTGTTTAAAGGTCTTTTTTTAATAGAAAAAACTTTGAGAATTGCCTTTTCATCGAATACATTAGCCCCAATTCCATAAACTGTATCTGTAGGATAAACAATGATGGAACCCTTCTTCATGGCCATCCTTGCAATTTTTATTTTATCATGTTCTGAATTTGTTCCATCTATCTTAATGATCTTCATTTAAATAATCAACCCCAATTTTCATTCGTTCCATCCAAAGTATATATCCATTGATATTCATATTTAATTTTATGCTGAACCGACTTAGACCCCAAGTTAAAGTGTTACTTGATCCTATAGCCAAAAGGATTCGTATAAACCCAAACATTCTAACCATTCTTGGCCTTATAATAAGTCTTATATCTGGATATATGTTTGCAACAGGTAATCTACTCGCAGGTGGACTTTTAATCGCATTAAGTGGATTTGTAGACATGTTAGATGGGGCTGTAGCAAGAAATAATTATCAGACTACTAAGTTCGGAGGATTATTAGACTCCACTGCCGATAGATTTGGAGATGCCTTCATAATTATCGGAATAATTTACGGCGGATATGTGAATTGGATCTTTGGTATTCTTGCTCTCCACGCATCTTTAACCGTCAGCTACGTAAGAGCTAGAGCAGAATCAGAAGGTATAAAATGCAATGTTGGAATTGCAGAACGTGCTGAACGTCTTGTTATAATAATGATCGGAGCATTTTTAAGTTATTTCACAGGTTTATACTTCTTAAATGTTAATCCATTAGGAATAGCAATCATTCTTATAATGATCTTAGGTTACATAACAGTTTTCCAAAGGGTATATCATTCTTGGAAAGAACTAAAAGGCCAATAAATCAATGCTAGTAAATATTCTAATTATTTTTTTAAAAAATTAAATTATTAATTACAATCTATTTCAAAAAATTAGAAACTAATAATTTTAATAAAGTATGAAGCCAAATATGTGGCTTCATATTAATAATCTGTCTTTTCAATTTCTTCTAAATAAAAAACAGCAGGTTTACCCACTACAGTTGCTTCTTGCATTGTCTTTGATAAATCTTCCGACTCTACAAAATTTTTAGCACTATCCAAATCAGCCCATTCAGTCATCACAACTAAGTGATTAGGATCATTGGTATTTCGTAGTAATTGAGCCCCCTTAGAGCCTTTGGCTTTTCTTGTAGAACCATCTTCATCATATAATGATTTCCATTTAGCAAAATCTTCCACCCTATGAATAATTAAAACATATGTCAAATTATCAGCTCCCATATCTTCATTATATTTACTTTTACTATACAATATGTTAGTAGTTTGATCTACAAAAAATTTACTAATTTATTATCTCAAAAAAAAATTAAATAATTAAAAGTTACAATCCTTGTTATAAACTCAATAATCATTCCAATTTTTATTGATCTTCAACAGGATCAAAACAATTAGGATGTTAATTTTAAAATCTCATGCCCGGTATCTTTATTTAATAATTTAAATCAAATAATATTTATTTATTGAAATATTAGTTCTATTAATTGGTTTATTATGTCAAATTTAAAATTTAGAATAAACTCGGTGTTATTGTAAACTATTGATCGTTTTTAGGATTGAAATATTAGAATATAAGAGTTTGAAGAATTCAAATTATATGGGGATGATAATATGGATGCTGTTGAAAGAATTGAAAAGGATATTGACCTCTTTGCAAAAAATATAAAAGAAATAGAATCAATAAAAATTAACGAAGAAGAAGGCCAAGTTGTTGAAATGGCCAAAAATTACAGTAAAGATACGGATTACTATCTTAAAAAAAAGGATTATCTAACCTCATTTGGTTGCATAACCTATGCCCATGGACTTTTAGATGCAATACGCCTCCTACATGGACTTATTGAATGAATAAATTAAAATGAATTTAATCCTAGAAAATTAAAAATGGGGATAAAATGAGAAATCTATTCAAAAGGGAATCAAAGGTTGAACAATACTCAAAAGAACATGTAGACATGGTTTACGAGAGTTTAAACCAGCTGAAAATTCTAATGGCGCACTACTACAACAATGAATTTGATAAAGTTGAAAAAAAAGTCGATAAAATATCCAAGTTAGAACACGATGCAGACGATATCCGAAGGAAAATGGAGATCGAATTTTATAAGGGAGCATTTTTACCTTTTGATAGGGAAGACAGAATAATATTAGCAGAAAATGTCGATAGTGTAGCTGATATGTGCCAAGAAACCGCCTTTGGTATATGTTTAAGCCAAGTAGATTTCCCAAAGGGTTATATCGAAGATTTTTCAGATCTTATGGATTCTATCAATGAAACAGTAACTGCTTTAAAAAAATGTATCGAACTTTTGGACGAAGATCTAGGAGAAGCACTCCAAAAAGCCCACGAAGTCGAAAAATTAGAGGATCAGGTAGACAAAATAGAGAGAAAAATCCTTAAAAGATTGTATATAAGCTACAAAAATCAAGAAATCGATATTTTAACCCATATAGAAATTAAAGGTACAGTCCTTAGGCTTGGAAATATTGCTGACCGTGCAGAAAATGCATCTGATCGAGTTCCAATAATAGTCGCAAAGAGGAAGGGTTAATTTAAAAATTAATACAATGACATCTAAATCCATTAAAATACGCTTGGAAGATGCATCATACGACTTAAAATTTCTTTTAAACAGGGGATATAAAAAAAAAGCAGCTATAAATTTAGTTGCTGATAAGTATGTACTTAACAAGAAAGGAAGAAATTATTTGGAAAGAAAAGTCTTTTCTGATGATAAATCCCTAGATAGATCTCGTAAAATCATTGATATAGATAATATAACCAATAAAACTATTTTTATAGATGGTTACAATGTTTTAATATCTGTTGAAGCTATATGTAATCGGGAGTTTGGTTCATTGGTCATGTGCGATGATGGAATTTTAAGAGATCTCAAAGCAGTTTTTGGGAAATATAAGATCAACTCAACAACTGAAAATGCACTGAATAATATAATGACCATTCTAAGCCCACATAATCCTGCATATATCTACTTTTTTTATGATAGTCCTGTAAGTAAGAGTAGAGAGCTTGCACGAATCACAAATTCCATAATTCAAATTAACCAACTAGATGGTTGTGCAGTAACAAATAAAAATGTTGATTTTGAACTTGTAAAACAATCCAAAAGATATGGTGGAATAGTGGCTACAAGCGATGGTCCCATAATAGATAGGATCGAAAATGTATTGGATATTCCCAATAACATATGTAAAATTTTTACTAATTTTAAAGAGAATTAAAAAAAAAATGGATTAAAAATTTAATCCATATCCTGCATTCTATCTTCGAGCATTTTAAGAACACCAGGCAGACTTGTATATTCCATTTCATCTGCTGGTAATCTGTGTGGTTCGAATGGTCCGTGTCTTCTCATATACTCGGCAATTTCAGATGCTAGGTCCCTTGACCTATCAAATGATGGATCATCAAACATATCTAATGGCCCAACAAGTTCTGAATTGTTTATCTGGAATCCCAGAGCAATTACCCGTGGAGGTCCATCAAATCTTACTGGAGTAGCATTTTTCTGAGCAACAGGCATTAATGGACCGTTATGTGAACCCCTCATCCATCCACTTACTAGGTGTGGGAATGCAAATGGTTCAACAACTTCTCCCCCTGCAGGGAATCCAGATTGCGCCCTTACTATTGCAACTGGGTCATCCTTTCCAATATACTGGCCAGCCATAAGATTTAATCTTTCTGTACTTATTGAAGCAGCTATCTCATTGTCACTCCTTCTGGTGACATGTTTAATAACATATCTGCCAGTTGAGCCCAATAATGCAAGTGCATCGTACATCTCATCGGGACAGGACATTGTAACTTTTTTGTGTTCNNTAAAGGGGTCAGCAAACATTCTAAAGATGGGCATGTTAAATGCACCAGGTTCTGTTTTGTCACAACAAAAGACTATTACAGGGTCTGATGGTCTCTCTTTAAATTCCATTTCAGCACATCCAGGACCCATTCCTTTGATGTTACCAGAGAAAGTATCTGAAAGAAGATCTTGGCCTGCACCATAAAGTTTTAAACTTTTTGCAACCTTAGTTGCTTCCATGAAAGCATTAAATGCTAGTTCATGAACTTCTTCATTTTCTTCTCCATTTCTATGGGTCATTATCAAGTCTATGTCATCACCACAGCTGGTGATATGATAATCAACCAGAAGAGATTCATCCTTAGCTTTAGCTAGCAGTTCATCACATTTGTTAAGCAAAGCACTGTGAGTCTTTGCATGTCCAGCTATACTGCCGACATCAGCTTTTATTACACTAATAGTAGTTTTCATACAATATACCTCCAAAAATTATCATGAAAATTTTTAAAACAGCATTTATAGGCAATTAAAGGTAAATGGAGTCAAGTTACTCTTTTAGTAGCTGTACTCACAATCAAAAATTGACCTAAAAACAGCCTAAGCTGTCAATATCAACTTATACTATGAAGTAGTTTATGAATAGAAATCCATATAAAAGTTACTATATAAACCGATTTATAGAAAGATTCCTCAACAAAAAAAAATGTGGATTTAGCTTATTAAAATTAAATAATATCAATTTATACGAAGTTTATTCCTGATTTCTTGTGCCATTTCCATGGTTTTTGATGACCCTCCAAGATCAGGAGTTAAAACTTTACCTTCACTAAGTACATTCAACAATGCTCTTTCAAGTTTTCTTGCTTCATAAGTTTCACCAAGATAGTCCATCATCATCACAGCAGATAAAACCATAGCTGAAGGATTAGAAATTCCTAAGCCTGCTATATCCGGAGCAGAACCATGTACTGGTTCAAATAATGCATTAGTATCCCCTATATTTGCAGATGGCACCATACCAAGTCCACCAACTAGTCCAGCTCCCTCGTCAGAGAGTATATCCCCAAATAGGTTGGTTGTAACTATTACTTCAAAATCTTGGGGTCGGGTAATTAAGAACATTGCTGCTGCATCAACATATTTCTCATCGGTACCTAAATCAGGAAAATCATCTGCTATCTTGTAAAATGATTCCCTGAAAATACCATCGGTCTTCTTTAAAACATTGGCTTTGTGTACGGCTGTTACCTTATTCCGCCCTGTTTTTTCTGCATGTTCAAATGCAAACCTGCATATTCTCTCAGAAGCAAATCTGGTTACAACCCTTAGCGCTGTTGCACCTTCTTTTGTGTATTCTTCAATACCCGAGTATAGTCCTTCAGTATTTTCTCTTACTATTGTAAAATCAAGATCATCAAAAAGACAATCTACACCAGGATATGTCTTTACTGGACGCAAATTAGCATAGAGATCTAGTTCCTTTCTAAGGGTTATTATAGCACTTTTATGTCCAGGTACGGTTGTAACAGATCCAAAAAGGGTTGTATCTGCTTTTTTTGCTTTGGACACAGTTTCATCAGGAATAGTAGTCCCAGTTTCTTTATAACATGCCTCTCCAGCATACGCCAAGGTATAGTCCAAATCAATATCCATCATTTCTATGATATATATAAGGGCTTCAGTAACCTCGGGTCCAACACCATCTCCCGGAATTAAGGTTATATTGTACATACGATACCTCTTGAATTTAATTATCAAAATGTTTATTATGGATATATTTTCTAGTTATAATAAACACATATCCAAAATCTTATCACATTAAAATAGTAAAATTGTTTGATGAAATATTCCCTTGAAGAAATTATTGAACACTAAATTTATTGTATGGTATAATGTATAAAAAGAAATTAAAGAATTATAGAAGTTTGGGAACCTCATGAACCCGGAAACAGAATTTAATATGCAATTAGAATCTATAGACTTGTTTTTCTCCCCTTGGGTCTCTTTATTTCCATGGAATTTTAAATGTACGAAGTTTAGAACGGAGTATAGATTTATCGTAACAATCTTCATGCAAATTCTTATTTATTATTTATGGAAACAAGTGGGCCCACTATTTTTTTAACCGGATAAAAGCTTTAAATATGAGTTGTTTTATCTCAGCTATGTTTTTACATAACAAAATCTTCTGATGATTGTTTAATTCCATTAATGTACACTTAAAACTTTTAAATTTCCAATCAGAATAATATACGTCTTTCTTAGTTCGGGTACATTTATTAGTTCGCCTAAAGTTACAATGAACATAATATATTTATTCAAAGAAATCCTATACAATATAATACTACTTGGAACGAGACTTCTATTATTACAAAACTCAGTAAAAGTGGCATTTTTTTTCATCTGTAATTTTAGGAGTTTTAACATATGCAAATGTCAATGTGTTATGTCATGAATGTAAGGTTTTCATGGAGATATGAATAATATAAATTAGAAAAAATGTTATTTTGAAATTATTTTACTTTGAATCATTTAAAACTTGTAATTCATTAATTTAGGGTGGTATAAAATGGAACGTGAAGAAAACATTGAAAGATTGATTCAAACATTGAAGGATGATGACGAACTTGTTCAAACACAGGCTGTGGGATTACTTGAAGAAATTGGTGAACCCGCTGTGGAGTTATTATTAGTTTCTGCCGGTGATAAGGATAAAGAAATACGAAAAGGTTCAATACGTGTCCTCGGAATCCTAGGTGATGATAGGGCAGTAGATGTGTTAATCAGTTCACTAAAAGATCCTAACAAATGGGTTAGAAGAGAAGCTTCGACAGCCCTAGGAAATATGGGAGATCCTGCTGTTGACCCACTTATTGCCACATTAAAGGATGAAGATTGGCGTGTTAGGGGTGGTGCAGCTTGGGCACTTGGTAAAATAGCCAATAAAAAAGCGGTTGAACCGCTTATTGAAGCTATGAATGATGATAGCGGTTTTGTTAGAGGTGGAGCTGCCTGGGCCCTCGGCAATATTGGTGATGAAAGAGGTATAGAACCCTTAAAAATTGCTTTAAATGATAAAAGTAGTTATGTAAAACGGGTTGCAGAGAGATACATAAAGAAGTTGGAGTAAATTCATCTATTTATGATAAGTCCAACTTAAGGATAATAGATAACAATAAAGTTCAAATTAATGATCGAGTTATCTTTATATCCAATTTTTTTATTAACAAATCATAATCAATCCATTTAACATCCATATCATGAGAGCAGGAGGTATTCTAATTGAAAGTTAGTGTAATTGGTGCATCAGGAAGAGTAGGAAAAACAGCAGCATTCTGTTTGGCAGAGGAAAATTGTGTGAACGATTTAGTTCTCATATCTCGTAAAGAAAGCATAGATAAAGTGGAAGGAGAAGCATTGGATATGTATGATGCCCTTGCCGCCAAGGATGTTAATGTTAAAATAACTGCATCATATGATTTCGAAGACGTTAAAGGTTCAGATCTGATTGTTTTAAGTGCAGGACAGCCTAGAAGCGCAGGAATGACTAGGATGGATGTTGCTATCCCTAATGCAAAGATTGTAGCAGAATACTCCCGAGCCATAGCAAAATTTGCACCTGATGCCATTATTCTTGTTGTAACTAATCCCGTTGATGTAATGACTTACGTTGCTTTAAAAGCATCAGGATTCGACAAAAATAAGGTCTTTGGCCTTGGAAACCATTTGGATTCCCTACGATTAAAAAATCTTATATCACAACATTTCAATATTCACGTAAGCGAAATCCATACCCGAGTAATGGGAGAACATGGCGATAACATGGTACCGATCATGAGCTCTACATCTATTGGAGGGATATTACTCAAATATTTCAAAGGATATGATGATTTTGATATGGACAGAACAGTTGAAAAGGTTAAAAATGCAGGTAATTATGTTATACAAAAGAAGGGTGCAACAGAATATGGGCCGGCCTTTGCAATTTCAAATATAGCTACTATTGTTTTAAATGATGAAAAAAAGATTTTAACTGTCAGTGCATTTTTAGATGGTGAGATTGAAGGTGTAGAAGATGTTTGTTTAGGTGTACCAGTTAAACTGGGTTTAAGCGGTATCGAACGAATAATTCCGATTATAATGACTGAAAGAGAAAGAACTGCCTTTTTAAAAGCAGCTGAAGGAGTTAAAAAAGATACGGATTTCGTTGTTAAAGCAATTGATGAAGATTTATCATCCAAATAATTCTTTTAATTGATTACAGTGAACTTTTTTTGTTCAATTTTTAATAAATTCTTAAAATAAAAAAAATAGAAAAAATTAATTTAAACCATCATATACAAAAAATGTTAAATTAGATTATTATTTAGTATTATTAGAAGGAGTTTCATTTTTCTGTACTGTTCCATTGTTGTTAACAGTTTTATTTTTTGCAGTACTTACGGTGACAGCTGTGGCTTTATATGTTGAAGTAGTACTACTACTGTTATTATTGGAAACATTTCCAGTAGAGTTGTTTGACAAATTAAGGGAGTTAGAAGCTGCCCCTTGGTACAAACCTACAAAATATCCTCCCACACTCGCAACAACAACTAAAGCTATCATCAAAATTATAATTCTATTATCCATTACTGGCCTCCTAAAAGAGCATAGTTATCTCAAATATTGATTACAAATTTTTATTTAATGTACATATTATTCTAATTTACTTGATAGTAATATAAAACAACCATATATTAATCTATTGAAAAATGATATTAAAAAAATTAAAATAATTGTGTTGGAAAAAGCTTATATAAGTGTTCAGTTATAAGTCTAAACATGGACTATATTCTGAACAATGTATAAAAATTATTCTTTAAAATAATTATATTTCAAGTTTGAATTTTAAGAGATGTTTTTTTCGGAAAATTTGTTCCGGTAAATTTATATGATATCTCCATCAAATAAGATTACCTTATAAAGTTGGCAGAGTAATATAAATAACATAAATTGCTTTATTAAGAGAGATGAGTATCATATGATTAGCATAGGAATTTTAGACTTACAAGGAGACGTTTCAGAACATTTTGAAGCTACAAGAAAAGCTCTTAAAAAATTAAAAATTGATTCAGATGTTTTAAAGGTAAAAACTGTTTCAGATCTTCCAAAATGTGATGGACTAATCATTTCTGGAGGGGAAAGTACCGTTATTGGCAAGCTCATGAATAAAACAGACATGAAACTTGCAATAATTAAGCAGGATATTCCTATAATGGGCACTTGTGCAGGATTGGTGCTCCTTGCAACAGAAACAGATTACGAACAACCATTACTTGGNNCTAATAGATATGAAAGTAAAAAGAAATGGTTTCGGACGTCAAAAGGCATCATTTGAAGAAGAAATTGAAATATTCGACAGTAAATATGAGGGAGTTTTTATAAGAGCACCCTATGTTGAAGAATTAAATGATGGAGTCGTATTAGCAAAATTAAGGGGAAAAATAATTGCATTGGCATCCGGAAAATATGTTGCCACTGCATTCCATCCCGAACTTACAGATGATACTAGGATTCATGAGTACTTCATTAAGGAGGTATTGAAGTGTGTGGAATAGCAGGAGTTGTATTTAAAGATAGAAAACTTCACCCAGTAGGCGATGCATTAACAAAAATGTTAGATGCATTACAACATAGAGGACCAGATTCAGCAGGTTTCGCAATATATGGAGGTTTAGGACTTGAAGAAAACGAGTACCTCTTGAATATTGAAGTCAAAGAGAAATCAGGCATTTTAGAATCTGTGAAAAATACAGTTACTAGAGTAACACCAATAAAAAAAGAGGAAATAATCCCCTCTGTTGAAAATTTTATAATTTATCGATGCAAAATTTCGTTAAATTCATTTTCAGAATTAAAACCTCTGATAATGGACATTGACAAAATAGAAGATGTCATTGTACTTAATGGGGCTCATTCATTTGAGATGATAAAAGATGTTGGTCTAGTTAAGGATATAGCATCCAGATATGATACAAGATCCAAAATGGGCACCCACGGAATTGGCCACACAAGGTTTTCAACAGAAAGCTTGGTAGACAGATACCATGCACACCCATTCCAAAGTTACATCATACCCGATATAACTGTTGTTCACAACGGTCAAATAACAAATTATTGGAAAATAAGGGATCCTTTAGAACGTAAAGGTCACATATTCGAAACCAACAATGATACCGAATGTATTGTACATTACATAGCAGATAAATTATCTGAAGGATATAAACTTGAAGAAGCCCTAGAACAATCCGTTAAGGATATGGATGGACCTTTTTCATATATTGTTGGAACACCCGACGGTGTTGGGATAGCAAAGGACCAGCTTGGATTAAGACCTGGAGTAATGGCTGAAAACAATGAAATTTTTGCTATAGCTTCAGAAGAAGTTTCTCTACGTGAAGTAATGGACACACATGATATAGACCAAATATCGCCTGGAGAAACACGGGCTTACACAA
>PLTK01000131.1 GCA_003164415.1 Methanobacterium sp.
GGTTGTCCATCTTCATCAAATTCTTCTGAATCTTCTTCAGATACTTCACCTTCTTCAACAGTTTCTTCAGATACTCCCTCTTCAGTTAAATTATCGGTTATATTTTTAGTTGATTCTTCATCCATTTCTTCGGTTGAATTTTCAGTTGTATCTTCATTAGATTCTACGTATTCTTTTTCATCATTATCAAACATGAAATGCCTCCACCTTTCTATACAAATGATCTGTAAAAAAACCTATATAAACTTTATTGCACTATATTGTAGGTTGGCCTCATAATATGGATAATTCAAATGAAATTCATGACAATTATCAATCATATAATTAAAAATCTAGAATGGGTGCAGAGATCATTCGATTTTATAGTGATAAAAAAAAGGAGTTTCACCAATCAATAACAAAAAACAAATTATATAATTTCAAGGCTCATATCCAGGGATCTGACCGAATGAGTTATGTACCCCGTAGAAATAATATCAACTCCAATATTCGCATAATCCAAAATGTTATCGGGGTTTATCCCACCAGAAACTTCTATCAATATTTTATCCCTTAAATTTTTATTTTCAAGAGCGTTTACAACATTTTTTACCTCGTTAGGATTCATATTATCCAACATCACTATATCTACACCATTAATAGCTGCTTCCAATGCATCTTTGGTGCTTTCAACCTCTACTTCTATCTTTTTAGTGAAACTGGCATATTTCTTAGCCTTTTCAACAGCTGTTTTAACACTGCCAACAATTGCTATATGATTATCCTTTATAAGAACACAGTCATCGAGCCTGAAACGATGCGTATCACCGCCACCCATCTTAATAGCTTCTTTTTCAAAAAATTGAAGTCCCGGTGTTGTTTTACGAGTTCCTGCAATAATTACCCTATTATCTACTTTTTTAATGAGATTATTAGTGATGGTTGCTATACCACTCATTCTCATGATGATGTTAAGAACTGTCCTTTCAACAGTTAGGATAGTACGTGCATTGCCTTCGATATCCATCACAACATCATCTGCACCAACACATTCCCCATCAAATTTTCGTAGAGTAGATTTGATTGAAAATTCTTGAAAGAGTGAACTTGCCAGATCTACACCCGATAAAATACCATCTTCCCTGGTGATAATCTTGGCCTTTATTGTAATATCTGGATCTATTAGAGCGTTAGTTGTTAAATCTTCAAAACCAATATCCTGGTATACCATTTTAATTATTTCACTAAGATCATATATCATTGGATCACGTCAATCATCAAAAATCCCATAAACTAGGTTTTTTTACTTTTTTCATTAATTTTAATTAGCTTCTATGAGTATTTCTATATAAAATAAAAGATATAAATGTTCATAGGTAAATGGGACATAAGACCCATTTAACAAGAATAATGAAATTTAATAAATGAATTCATCTCATGATCATATAATTAACAAATTATTGTGATCAAACAAAATTTATTCAAATAATTCCAACAGGTGGAATAAATGGAACTAATATTTTTAGGAACATCATCAGCAATACCAACTAATCACAGAAACCATTCATCAATAGCATTAAAGGGTTTTGGAGAAATCATATTACTCGACTGTGGTGAAGGAACCCAGCGACAAATGACAAGGGCCAGATTAAGCCCCATGAAAATCAACAAAATATTCATAACACATTTCCATGGAGACCATATTTTAGGTATTCCTGGAATGATACAATCCATGGCATTCAGGGGTAGAACAGAACCATTAAATATATTTGGACCGCCCGGACTCTCAAATTTAATTCTAAATATAAAAAAATTAGGTTACTTTGCAATGTCCTTTGAAATAAAAGTACACGAAGTAACCGAAGGCATCATACTCGATGAAAAAGAGTACACTGTAAGCTGTTGTATAGCAAAACACTCTGTTTTGAATTTAGCATATAGTTTTAACGAGAAGAGAGAACCTAAATTCATTAAAGAAAATGCAATAGAGTATGGTGTTAAACCAGGACCAGATTTTGGTAAACTTCAAAGGGGATTATCTGTTAAAGTAGGAGATATAGAGGTTAAACCAGAGCAAGTACTGGGAGAAAAGCGTACAGGTCGTAAAATAGTATATTCTGGCGATACTAGTCCATGCGATCAGATGGTAAAATTTTCAGATGGTGCAGATATATTGATCCATGAATCAACCTTTAACAATAGCCACAGCGATAATGCACTGGAAACTGGACATTCAACAGCTGCAATGGCAGCTGAAATAGCCAAAAAAGCCTGTGTAAAAAAATTATTATTAACCCATATCAGTACAAGATACAAAGAAACTAAAACTCTTGCAAAGGAAGCTTCGGACATATTTGAAAATTCTTGTGTGGTAGACGATATGATGGTTTTTGAGGTGAAACAAAATGAATCTTGAAACAATTATCAACAATACCATACTAAGGGACATAATTGTAAGTATTATAATACTTATCACAGCATTATTAATCATCAAATGGACTTCAATATTCATAAATAAATCAGGAAAAAAATTTGAATTCGATCCTACCCTTATACAGGTTATAAACGAAATAATAAAATATACAGTATATGCATTGGCATTTACAATAATTCTAAATGAAATAGGAATAAACATAACAGCCATAGCAGTTAGCTTAGGTATTGTGGGTATTGCTGTAGGTTTTGCTGCCAGAGATACTATTTCAAATTTTATAGCCGGGCTATTTGTGCTGGGAGATAAAAGTTTCAAGGTGGGTGATATTATTGAAATATCTGATGTAAAGGGAAAAGTTATACTCATGGGTTTCAGAGTAACTAAACTCATTACACCAGATAATAATATAGTAACCATTCCAAATTCTAATTTTTCAGCAAATGTGCATATAAATCACACATTATTAGAAGAGAAAATGATTGGTCTTGACATCACCATACCCTACACAGTAGATGTTGAGGATATTATAAAAAAATTTAAAGAAATCACCTCAGGATTCAAATGGGCTTTAGACGAACCAAAGGTAAATGTTATTATAAATGAATTAGCAGATATTGGTATTAAAGCTACGTTAAATGTTTGGGTAGACGATCCTTGGAGGGTCTCTGAGTACAGATCTATTATTGCAAAGAAAGTTGGACCGTTATTAGTGGTCAATCATGAAACAGACTAATATTTTTGCGGGTTTAATCATTGTTGTATGTGTTTTTATTTCCTTAACCATTGTTATGGCTGCGTATGAACAGTCACAAGATTTGACCAAGGCTCAGAATAGTTTAAAAAATTATCATGAAATTATGAGTGATCCTGTAAATGCTTTAGATCCTGCAAATACTTTTGGCGGCGCTTCAGTAGGAGAATTAATCATTCCAAAACTGGGTATTGACTGCAGTATAAGATCCGACACCGTAAATGCCTACAATGCTGTTTATCACTATCCTCAGAGTGTTGGATTTGGACAACCCGGAGAGGTGGGTCTTCTGGGTCATCGTACAACATATTCACATTTATTTATTGATATAGGAACGCTTCAAATTGGAGATAAAGCTATAATCATCGACACAACAACTCAAAAGAAATATACATATGTTGTAACATCAAATGGTAATGATATACGGTGGGATTATAAGACGAATCCTGTTAGATTTGCTCAAAATGGCGAAGCAAGGTTACTTATCATGACGTGTTACCCTCCCGGCAAAAAAGAAGCAGCATTCATAACACATTTTAAATTAATTTCAACAGAGAATATTTAAAAATCTTATTTTTACTAGTTTTAATTTACACTGTGATAATTGTAACTTAGCCACATAAAATCTATATAAAAGTGTGAAATAATCAATTAATTGATCAGGGATAATGGTTTTAATGTGAAGTTTTATTAATAATGAATTAGCCATATAATTAGATTAATAATGCATTGTCTTATATGAAATAATTAGAATGGACTGATTTGTCACAATAAAAATCTTTCCATGACCCTAAAAAAGATTAAGAGGCGTTTGGATGGTAAAAATAGAAATAGACGAAGATGCATGTGTTGGATGCGGTTCTTGTGTGGACGACTGCCCCAACAATGTCTATGAAATGGATGAAGAAAAAAACAAGACAAAAGTTGTAAATGAAGATGATTGCATGGCTTGCCTGTCGTGTCATGAAATCTGCCCAGCTGAAGCAATGGAACATAAGGATATTCACGTGGCTAAACGGCTTTATATAGATAGAAAGGTGAGTGGAATACTCAAAAAAATAATATAGGAGACTTTCATATGGAATATCAAATAGAAAGGGAAGAAAAGGAAGTATTGGGGGATTTCAAACCCGAACTTATTCCTGATGCATGTGGAGGAGGAATTGACGATTACGAAGAAGCCCTTCACGTACTTATGAAATTCGTTGGTTCGATGTCTAGTGCCCTTGAACAGGTTTCAGGCCGTGGTGCAAATGCAATTGTATACCAGGCAGGAAAAAGGATGGGGCATGAAGCAGGTAAAATGGTTGAAAAAACTGACGACCTTGAAAAGGCAATGCAAGAGCTAAGTGAAATACTCGGTGTTGAATTTTTCTTCGATATGTGGAAACCAGCTGACCAAACAGAATACACAGTTGAAAATGGGAATGAAACAATAGTAAAACTGATATTCAGAGACTGTGTAGTAAGACAAACCCTAAGGAGAACGGGACTTCCTCAGAAAGGACCTTTATGTTATCTTTTATACGGATACACTGTTGGCGCAGTTGAAGAGGTTATGGGAATTAGAGGAAAACTTGATATTGATCATGTCGGGCCCAACGCCTGTCTTAAAACATTAACAATTAAATGGGGCGGTAAATAATGGTAAATTTAGCCCTTGAATTATTAGCTAGTTGTGCAGGATGCGAAGTATCAATACTCGATCTTCATGAAGATTTAATAGGTGTTCTCGAAAAGGCAAATCTAGTTTACGCACCTATCTTAATGGATGTTAAGGAAATTCCAGATAATATTGATATAGCAATTGTTTCTGGTTCTGTTAGGAATGAGGAAAACAAAGAAAGACTCAAGGAAATAAGAGAAAAGTCTAAAACCGTTATAGCCTACGGAACATGCGCTTGTTACGGCGGAATTACTTGTATGGCCGATCTTTACAGTCCTGAAGACGTTTCTGCTAGAAGTTTTTCTGACAACCCGAGTACAGAGTCTTCTGAACAGCCATCTGAAGTTGTACCAAAACTTTTACCAATAGTGCATCCTGCTGGTGATATGGCAGAGATAGATTTCTATCTACCAGGATGTCCGCCTAAGGAAAATCTGATCAAAGACGTTCTGGTACCACTTCTAAATGGAGAATTACCAAATGTGCCCCAGAAATCTGTTTGTGCTGACTGCAGCCGTACAATGGAACACATTGAGTTTGATAAAGTTCACAGAAGAGTTGAAGGAGAACCTAAACCTGATATATGTTTCCTTAGTCAAGGATATGTTTGTATGGGTTCGGTTACACTTGGAAGATGCGGTGCATTATGCTCAGCAGCAGGAGTTCCATGTCATGGATGTGGGGGGCCTTCAATGGATATTTTACGAGAACCAAGTCATGATGTTTACAACTGCATTATAAATCGTATATCACACATCTCAAAAATGCCCCACAAAGACGTTGAAAAACAGCTCTACGATATTGGACATATTGTATACGGATTTGTAATTGGAAGCACTATAATGGAGGATAAAAAAGTTTCATTGATCCCAGAATTGATCAAGAAATAAAAGGTGATAACCATGAAACAAATAGAAATAAGCCCAGTATCAAGGATTGAAGGGCATGCAAAAATCACCGTTCAATTGGACGACGCTGGAAATGTTTCAGATGCTCACTTCCATGTAATGGAAATAAGAGGATTTGAAAAATTTCTAGAAGGTGCTGCTGTTGAAGAAGCACCTAGAATTACACCAAGAATATGTGGAGTCTGCCAAACAGCGCATCATATAGTATCTGCAAAGGCTACTGATGCCGTATTTGGTTTACAACCTCCAGAAACAGCCCAAAAATTAAGGGAATTAACTTTGTTAGGTCAATATATACACTCACATGCACTTCACTTCTACTTTCTTGGAGCACCAGACCTAGTACTTGGACCTGATTCAGATCCTGCCGAACGTAATGTGGTCGGACTCATCAAGAAAAATCCAGACCTTGCCAAGATGGCTATAAAAACCAGGAAAATCGGGCAGGAAATTACCTCTGTTGTTGGAGGGAAACCAATACACCCTGTTACATCAATTCCCGGAGGCCAATCTAAGACTCTGAGTATTGCAGAAAGGGACACTCTTCTTCCAAAAGTAAAAGAAGGAATTGGACTTGTTGAAGCAGGTTTAGAAGTTGCTAAGCCTCTCTTTGAACAATACGCAGATGCTGTTGAAACATTAGGCCCTATAGAAACATCTTTTGGTGCTATAACTAAAGGTGGTGCACTTGAATTTTATGATGGACCCATGAAGATGATGGATAAGAATGGAAGTTCCCTATATGAATTTGACACTTCAAATTACCTGGACTACATAGAGGAAAAGGTGCAACCATGGTCTTATATGAAGTTTCCATTCATGAAGCATGTGGGTTTCCCAGAGGGTAACTACCGTGTAGGGCCTTTGGCAAGACTTAACATAGTTGACAGTGTTCCAACAGAAAGGGCATCGGAACTTTATGGCGAATATAAGGATAAATATGGAATGGCCCAAAATCCACTTCTTTACCACTACGCAAGACTCATAGAACTAATGTACTCTGTTGAAAAAGCCGTTGAACTATTGGAAGATGACACAATAACAGGTTCCAATATAAAAGTTGGATTAAACGAACCTTTAATGTCTATTGATGAAGCAAAGAAATCTGATGTGAGAATGAGGGGAGTTGGAGCTATAGAAGCGCCTAGAGGCACATTATTCCACGACTATGAAACTGATGGAGCCGGGATTATTCAAAGGGCAAATCTAATTGTTGCTACGGGTCAAAACAATCTTTCCATGGACATAGGTGTTAGAGAAACTGCCAAATCCATGATCAAAGGTGATGAAATATCAGAAGGACTTAAAAATAGGCTTGAAATGATCATACGAGCCTATGATCCTTGTTTATCCTGTGCAACCCATATGATAAATGGAGAATCTCCACTCATGGTTGATATTCATGACAACGATGGAATTCTTGTAAAAAGGCAAATGATCTAATAATGGGAAATATTTTCCCATTTACTATTTTTAAATCAAAATTTAAAAAAAGGTAGATATTGATACCCAGATATAAATCCGTAAAAATATTCTTTGATATTTAAAGAATTTGAACACAAATCATAGCTATAAATTATTTCCCATAATAAACCGGTATCTATTAAATTCGATATTATTAAAAACAATAAACATAATAGATTGAATATTGAGATTAGTTTTGTAAATAAACTATCTAAAACTAGTGATTCCATGGAAGATAATAATTTGAAGGTTGAACTTGAAAGGATCGTAAATGATCTAGGTAAGGTGGATGGGGTAGAGGGAGGTCTTATTGTAGATTGCAATGGGGACATACTCAGCCAACGCATACTACAAGATATTGACATAAGCCTATTTGGGCCAATGGCCAATGTCATAACCAGTTCATCTAAAAGATTAATCAATTCTTCTAATCAAGGAAAAATTCAACGTGTACTAGTTGAATCTGAAAATGGGAAAGCCCTATTTTTAGATCTTGGAAAAGTACACCTCATAGTCCTCATGAAAAACCATGCCAACGTCGGGCTTATTATGGTTTCATCTAAAAGGGCAGCAGAAAAAATCATAGAATTAACCAAAGATTTAGAGATAGTTATTGAAGCAGATGAAATACCTATCAAACCACAGAATACCGTTACAAAAGCTGTGAAGGAAGAACCTTTAGAGCCTGTTAAGGATCTAGTTGGACCAGAAAAAATTAAAGTGGAAACCGAAGAGGTTGAAATAACTATAGATTCCAAACCTGAACTTAACCCAGAATTAATTAATGAACAGCCACCTGTTCTTGAACCCGAATTAGAGGCGAAAGTAGAATTAGAAGAGATTAAAGAACAAGAGCCAGTTCAAGCAAGTGAAATAGCTGAAGAGCAAATTAAAGAAAAAATAGAAGTTCCTGTCAAGGCAGAAAAGACCATACCAGTAATTAGACCACCAATAGCATTCCCAGAGATTAAAAAGGTGGTTGAAATTCCAGAAAGCGTGGAAGAACGTGCCGATCTTATTTTAGATATCTACGAATCTATATTTAGGGCCATGTCAATTGGAGCCAGTAAAATTATGGGTGTTGCACCTGCCAGAGGTTTGACACAGAAATTTTTACCCTTAGAAGAATGTAAAATCTTGCTTGATGGAGTTAAAGTAAAAAGTAACTCAACAATTGACTTCAGAAGGATCAGGGAAAATGTTGCCAATATACCTGTCGAAGAAAGAGAATCCATATTCAAAAAAGATTTCACAAAAATAATAGAAGTCATAACAGAAAATTATGGGAAAGTAATGGGTTATGGAGCATTCAGAGGCATGGTCAGACCAGAATTTAGGATAATAACCGACTCATACGGACCTGTAATGCACCAACTGGGAATCACAGAAAAAATACACCCTGAAATGGCAAATCTCCTCAAATAAATCAATTTAAATACTTTTTATTGTATTAATTCATAACACCCTTGTTTTATATGCTTACCTATTTTAATTAAAATCTTCATGATCTTTTACCAGATAAAAGTTAATAATCATGGTACACAATAAGAAAATGGTGATACTATTGAATGGACCATGGGTTGAAAAATACAGACCAAAAACCTTAGATGAGGTTGTGGGTCAAGATCATACAATTTCAAGACTTAAAAGATACGTTAAAGAGGGCAATATGCCCAATCTCATGTTTACAGGTCCCGCTGGTGTGGGAAAAACAACTACATCCATAGCACTTGCAAAGGAAATGCTAGGCGAATACTGGAGACAAAACTTTTTAGAGCTAAATGCCTCGGATGCAAGGGGTATTGATACAGTAAGAAATGACATTAAAAGTTTTTGCCGTTTAAAAGCTGTGGGATCCCCTTTTAGAATTATATTCCTCGATGAAGTGGACAACATGACCAAAGATGCCCAACACGCACTTAGGAGGGAGATGGAAATGTATACTAAAACATCCTCTTTCATACTCTCGTGTAACTACTCATCTAAAATAATTGACCCTATACAGTCCAGATGTGCAATATTCAGATTTACACCCGTTAAAGGACATCAAATAATCAAGAGACTCGAATACATTGCAGAATCAGAAAATCTGAACATAAATACAAGTGCAATCGAAAGCATTGTTTACTTTGCCGAAGGTGATATGAGAAGGGCAGTAAACATATTACAAGCATCCGCATCCATGGATGAAGAAATCACTGAAGAAAGCATACATGATGTTGTTTCAAAAGCCAAACCTAAAGACGTTAGAAAAATAGTAAATAAAGCATTAGACGGCGATTTTCTGAGTGCGAGGGAACTCTTGAGGGAAGTTATGGTTGTTCAAGGTACCAGTGGAGAAGACATGGTTACCCAGATATACCAAGAAGTTTCAAGAATGGCTTTGGAAGACTCTATAAGGGAAGATATTTATATAAAATTAATTGAAAGCATTGGAGAAACAGATTACAGGATAAGAGAAGGATCTAATCCTAGAATCCAACTTGAAGCCCTTTTAACCAAATTTTTAATAAATACAAAGGCAGATTAAATGTTGTGGACAGAAAAATATGCTCCTAAGAGCTTCGACGAAGTCATGGGAAATATCAAAATTAAAGATGCCATAGTGGAATGGACAGAGGGATGGTTGAATGGTAACACTCAGAAATGTATGCTACTCATAGGTCCGGCCGGCACAGGCAAAACTACCCTAGCACATTTAGCTGCTAAGGAGTTCTCAGAGTACATAGAACTCAATGCAAGTGACAAAAGATCCTATGACATTATCAATAATACAATAGGTGAAGCTTCAGCATCTAAATCTCTGTACGGCGATGGACTTAAACTTATTATAATGGACGAAGTGGATGGGATTCATGGCACTGAAGACAGGGGAGGTACAAGGGCTATAACCAAAATCATCAAAGAGGGACACCATCCTCTGATCATGATGGCCAACGATCCATACAGCAAACGATTGAAAAGCCTTAAACCAAAATGTAACACATTAATTCTACGTAAAGTGCATACCAATTCCATAGTATCTCTTCTTAAGAAAATAAGTGTCAAAGAAGGTGTTGAATTTGAGGAACANNATTAACGATCTTGAGGTAATTGCACGTGGAAAAGATAAGATCACCTCTGAAGACCTTGAATTTTTGTCAAAAAAAGATGATATAGCCAATATATTTGACTCTGTAAGGATAGTGCTTAAAAGTAAAAATCCTCGGAGAATCAAGGATGCAATGAAGCTTGATGTAGAACCATCGTTCATACTTGAGCTTATTGCTGAAAATATTCCAAAAGAATATGAAAAGGTTCATGAACTCCAAAAAGCATATGAAATGATTTCATTAGCCGATATTTACCTTGGTAGGGCGTTTAATACGCGAGTGTATGGTTACTGGAAATACACATACGAACTGATGAGTTTGGGTGTTGCACTCTCAAAGGATGAAACTTACAGGAAATTTTCGAGATTTACAAATTCTTCGATTTTTTCTATGCTCTCTAAAAGCAGAAGCAAAAGGGATTTGAAGAATAAAGTTGCTGAGAAGATGGGTGAAAAACTTCACTCCTCAAAGAAAGTTGTGAAAGAACAATTCCCCTACATGGAAATCATGTTCCAAAACGATGAAACAGCCTATGAACTTGCAACCTACTACGGCCTATCAGACGAAGAGGTTAAACTGTTCAGATCAAGGAAGATTAAAGTTAAAAAAGCTAAAAATAAAAAACCAGCATCTGCAGAGATAATATCTAACGAAGGCTTAAGTGGATTGAAAGCTAAAACTAAGAAGAAATCTCTGTCTAAATTAAATAATAAAAAAGCCAAAAAAGAAGAGAAACCAGATAAAAAAATTAAAGAAGATAAAAGGAAGAATAAAAGATCTGTAAATAAAAAATCATCTAACATATCAAAGGATAAAAACTCTGATAATAATGAAAAATCAAATGATGACGCTGAAAAGGATAAATCACAGACTTCACTGTTCAATTTTTAAATAATATACCTATATATTTTTTTTAAAATATCATTCATGAATTTTTTTAATTTTTTCAATCGTACTTGCATTCTTTAATAACATACAATGCAGATTTAAGCATATTTTCACGAACATCCGGTACGAATCCCTCAAAAAATTCCCTCAGATCAACAGCATAACTATCATTTATAGTGTATTTGTACGCATAATTCAATTTTTTTAACCATGAACCTATCCATGACCTCGGTATGTTCAAAAGGGGATAGATTAAATTGATGTTATTTTCTGCGTCATATCTGTTTTTTAAACTAAAAACTTCAATCTTTTCACCATTTAAAATGTTTCCCAATATACTTTCAACTTCATTATCCAGTGTCAAAGATAACGCAATGGAATTAACACCATATTCAAGGGCATCTACCATGGAACTACCATAAAACAGTTTAATACCATATTTCCGAGTGTAAGGTTCCATAATCACATCTAAAATGAATTTTGAACATTTATCATTATCATATATAAAAATCTTGTCTCCAGGCTTTAATACATTTGCAAGGACTCTTGAAGCTCTTGTACAAATTCTCTGGAAAATTTTTGATCTGTTAATAGAATAATTTGGAAATTTTCTTGTAAAGGTTTCTTGTCTTTTATTTGAAAATCTCGAAAATCTTTGGTTGTTTATAAAAATATGCATACCTACTATACTAACAAATCGAGTATCCACTCCTAATATCTGTAGATATTTGACTAATTCTTTATTTATTGGTTCTGGTTTCATATTAAACACATATGAGTATATATTTTTTAATTAAAACATTCTTCGAATAACAGTACTATATTTTATATTTAAATCAACTTTACTAAAACCTATATTTTTTTTTATAATTATTTGGATGGTTTTGAACAATTTTATTTAAAAAATAATTTATAAAATCAAAACAGACTATTATTTATTAAATATTTCAATTGATTAGAAATTTAAATCATTATTAAAGGGTGATACTGTTGTTTAAAATCTTCGGTAAAAAACCAGAACATGATGTCGGGGATTATTAGAATTGGAAATTAAAGAACCCGTTGATTGTCTATGTGACTTCACATATAATTTTCATTGGCAGCATAAAGGTGAAAAACTTGATCCCAAATGGAAAGTGCCTGGAAATAGTATAACATTTGGAGACCTTGTAGAACATTTAAAAAAGGGCAGCAGTGTTAAAATAATAGGAAATGTTGGACACCGACTGTGTTCAAGTATGGGAATAGATCTTGTTTATTTTGGTGGAAAGGGAGAAGAGTTATTGGTTGGCGATGTTTATGTTGATGGGGATGTAGATACAAGGATGGGTATTAGTATGGTGAGGGGCAATATTTACGTCAGTGGACATGTATCTGAACCAATAGGCAATATTTTAGAGGTACAATCGGATATTAAAGGTTATAAAAAGTATAGATCAATAACTGATGTTGTTAAACATGGTTTAAATGAAGATATACCTGTAGGCTTCCAATTAGTCGGCCATAAACTCATAATCAACGATGGAATGGTTAGAGATACAGTAGGGGCCAGGGTAGATGTTGATACCGAGATAATTGTAAATGGAAATGTAGATCTTAGTACTGGAATTTTAATGAAAAAGGGCATGGTAAGGGTGAATGGTAAAGCTGGAAATAACACCGGTGCACTTTTAAATGGCGGTATAGTTATTATAAACGGTAATACTGATGATTTTACAGGGATAGATATGATCAAAGGTGAAATAATAATAAATGGTAATGCTGGAAAATTTATGGGTGCCAATAAAAAAGGCGGGATTGTACTGGCCCATAAAGGAAGTCCAATACCGCCAACATCTATAATGCAGCTTGGAAAATCTGATAAAGATTTGCTCATAGAACAAAGATTTGAACCACATATATTCCATAAATTTAAATAAAATTTCCCATTTAATTACAAATCATTTATATTTTGGAAGATATTTGCTTCTATCAGAAAATTATTCATAATTCTAATGTAAATCATTAGATTTATTTGGGAAAAACTTTTTTAATGATGTTCACTAACTAATTTCCATGATAGGAATAATTGAAACCTTAAGTAATACGGCAATTTATCTCATCCAAACCTTTGGTTACTGGGGAGTTTTTATTGCAATGACACTTGAAAGTGCATGCATACCCTTCCCGAGTGAGATCACAATGCCCTTTGCAGGATTTGTGGTATGGCAGGGTACAACAGATATGACTATTTTGGGGATTACCCTTGTAGCTACAGTTGCTAACTTATTTGGTTCATTAATAGCTTACACTGTTGGTTCGGTGGGTGGAAGACCTTTACTTGAGAAATATGGTAAATATATTCTTATATCACATAGCAAGTTAGATCTAGCAGATAAATGGTTTGAAAAATATGGTTACGAAGCAGTTCTAATAAGCCGACTTCTTCCAATAATTAGAACGTTCATATCTTTACCAGCCGGTATTGCACATATGGACATTAAAAAATTTGTAATTTACACATTCCTTGGTTC